>JAYSTZ010000168.1:0-1874 GCA_043719365.1 Verrucomicrobiaceae bacterium
CTCAGCAACAAGTTCTGGCCTGACGCCTGCTTTGGCAGCGACCTCACCTTTTCCACCCATGAAAAAAGCACTCATCACCGGCATCACCGGGCAGGACGGTTCGTATCTCGCGGACCTCCTGCTCGCCAAAGGCTACGAAGTCCACGGCATCATCCGCCGCGCGAGCACCTTCAATACGTCGCGCATCGACCACCTTTACACGGACCCGCACGTGAACGGCGTGCGGCTGCATCTGCACAACGGCGATCTTTCCGACTCGCTGAATCTGACGCGGCTGATCGACCGCACGGGGCCGGACGAGATCTACCATCTCGGCGCGCAGAGCCACGTGCGGGTGAGCTTCGACATCCCGGAATACACCGGCGACGTGGTCGGGCTCGGCACCATCCGCCTGCTGGAGGCGCTGCGCGAGACGAAGGTGCCGGCGCGTTTCTACCAGGCGAGTTCGAGCGAGATGTTTGGCAAAGTGCAGGCGGTGCCGCAGACGGAGACCACGCCTTTCTGGCCGCGCTCGCCCTACGCGGTGGCGAAAGTCTATGGCTACTGGGCCACGGTGAACTACCGCGAGAGCTACGGCCTGCACGCCAGCAACGGCATCCTTTTCAACCACGAGAGCCCGCGCCGCGGGGAGACTTTCGTCACGCGGAAAATCACGCGCGCCGTGGCGGCGATCAAGCACGGCCGGCAGAAGGAATTGTTTCTCGGGAACATGGACGCGAAGCGCGACTGGGGTTACGCGCCCGAATACGTGGAGGGCATGTGGCGCATGCTCCAGCAGCCCGAGGGCGACGATTACGTGCTGGCGACGAACGAGACGCACACGGTGCGGGAATTCGTGGAGGCGGCCTTTGCCCACGCCGGACTCGACTGGCAGGAACACGTGAAATACGACGCCCGCTACGAGCGCCCCGCCGAGGTGGACCTGCTCATCGGCGACCCCGCGAAGGCCAAAGCCAAGCTCGGCTGGGAGCCGCAGACGCGCTTCGACGGGCTGGTGAAAATCATGGTCGAGGCCGATCTCGCGGCGCTGCGGTAGCGGCGGAATTTCCCCTTGACCGTTCTGGGGCACGCCCCCATTGTCCCCGCCCCACACGAAAAACCTCTTATGAAAGTCTGCGAAATCACCCAAGCCCATCCGACCAAAGGCAGCAAAATCCACCGTCGCGGTCTCGCCAAGAAAAAGGGCGGCATCGGCCAGCACGTCACCAAAGTCGTCACGCGCACCTTTGAGCCGAACCTCAAGAAGCGGCGCATCTGGGTCAGCGAGCTGAAAAAGTTCGTCACCGTGAAGCTCACCATGCGGGCGCTTAAAACCGTGACGAAAAATGGCGCGTATGCCACTCTCAAATCCGCTGGCGTGATTTAACGCGCCCAGCGTTTCACCGCACCACCTCAACCCCTCAAAAACACTCCATGTCATTCAGCGTCATCAGCAAAAAATCCGGCAAGACCTACTTCCTCCATCGGCGCCTTCAGGAGCTGAAGGGCGGCCAGAAAGTCACCCTTTACTACTTCGGCGGCGAGGCCAAGGAAGGCGCGATCGACGCGCTGCCCGACGGCTACGAAGTCTCCGAAAACACCAAGACCGGCCTCCCGCTGCTGAAGAAGACGAAGAAGCCGGAGTAAGCGGGCATCAGCCCAAGCTTTATGGCGGCCCGGGGTCTTCCCCGTGCCGCCATTTTTTATTTCAGATCGCAGATTTCAGATTGAAATTCCGCGCCCCACCGCCCAAGCGCGCTCTGCAATCCTCAATGCTAAATCCCCAATCCTAAACTCCATGAAGCCCGTCCCCGTCACCATCCTCACCGGCTTTCTCGGAGCCGGGAAAACCACGCTGCTCAACTACATCCTCAAGCAGCAGCACGGCTACAAAT
>JAYSTZ010000169.1:0-1874 GCA_043719365.1 Verrucomicrobiaceae bacterium
GCGCTGGGTGCCGGCGAGCAGGCCGCCGATGGTGAGGATTTGCAGGCGGGGAAATTTCTTGCCCGCGGCGCTCGTGTAAAAGCCCGCCTTGGCTGCCTCGGCGAGCATCGGCTTGGTCGGCTCGGCGAGGGTGAGGAAAAGACCGATCTCGGCGTTGTTATGGGTCACCGTGGTGATGAGGTCTTTAACCATCGTCAGCCCCACATTATCGCCGCCTTTCACGCTCACCACGATCTTGCGCACCTCCTTCTTATCCAAGTCACGGAAGAATTTCAGCCCGTCGATCCCGCCATCCGCGCCCTTCTTTTTACCTTGGAAGGGCTGAGCATCGACGAGCGAGACGGCCCACCATTGGAATTGATATTTGTCTCGCATCGCGAGATCGCGCGCTGCGTCGAGATCGCCCGGCGTGCCGATGACCTCAAACTTGCAACGCGCTCCAAAAGCGTCCTTCAGCCGCTTCTCGATGAGAGAAATTGCCAGGTGGGTGATGTCAATGCCGACCCACTTCCGCTTTTGCTTCTGTGCGGCGTGAACAGCAGTTCCGCATCCACAGAACGGATCAAGCACTACGTCACCTTCGTTGCTGCTGGCGGAAATGATGCGCTCTAACAATGCGAGGGGCTTTTGGGTGGGATACCCCAGCGACTCGCCTCCTAACGGCGGACGAATTTCACTCCAATCGTTTTGCAGACCGACACCCGGCATTTCATCAAGGTAGCGTTTGTATGCGGGAACCCGACCGGGAGCTGTTTGCACGATCCGCCCCTCCGCATACAGCTTCGCCATCGTTTTCTTTGAATAGCGCCAATAGCGCGTTACACCAAGAAACTCGTAATGCGGATTCCGTTTCTCTGGCGACGCTCCGCCGGGTGCGGTGATATCACTAAGCCGATACCGTCTGCCAGTCTCCATTTCCACAAACCGGTAAAAGTCTTCAACATAACTTTCGTCGTATGGCGTATAGAGCCAGTTCCACGTCCACTTGATAGACTTGGTGTAGAAGAAGATAACGTCGCGTACATTGCCATATTGCCTGCGTCCCTGTTTGGCGTCGTTGTGCGCGCTCTGCCGCTTCCAACTAATCTCCGTGCGGTAGTTCCCTTTTCCGAAAACCGCATCAAGCACGATCTTCAAATAGTGCGACGCGGACGGGTCGCAATGAAGGTAGAGCGAGCCGGTGTCCTTGAGCACGCGGTGCATCTCCAGCAAGCGATTGGTCATCATCACGAGATAGGCCATCATGTCGTTCTCACCGAGGAACTCACGCAGCGCCCGCATCATCTCCGCGGCGGCGGTATTGGCATGGTGGATCAACTCGTCGAATTCGCGCTCCGCCTGTTCACCCCAAGACCACGAATCCTTAAACGCCTCGATCTGCGCCTCGCTCTTCTGGCCCTTCGGGGACTTGAAAAGGAGGTTGTAGTCGCGCTTCGAGTTGAAGGGCGGGTCGAGGTAGATGAGATCGACACTTTCATCCGCGAGGGACTCGCGGAGCACTTGCAGATTATCGCCGTAGTAGAGCTGGTTCATGGAGCCACGCAGGCGATAGCAGGCGAGCCGCCGCGCGTAAAGGCGCGCATCTCGGCGCTTGCAGCATGCCGGGGAATCTGCGCTCCATTTTCCACGATGAAAACTGCCCCGCTCCTTTTCGCCCTCCTGCTCTCCGCCGTGTCACTCGCGCAGGCCGAGCCCTCGCGCGTGTGGAAGCTTTGGGACGGCCAAGCGCCCGGCGATTTCACCGTGCCCGGCCCGGAGCTGGTGACGCCGCCCAAGCCGGGCGAGAATCCGCCGATCCTGCGCCTCACGAACATCGCCGAGCCGCGGCTGGAGATTTACGAGCCGGCGGCGGACAAAAAGAACGGCGCGGCGGT
>JAYSTZ010000170.1:0-4279 GCA_043719365.1 Verrucomicrobiaceae bacterium
TCTCCCCGGTGGCGGATTCCACAGGCTGGTTCACACACTGGGTGGCGATCGAGCGCGACGTCACCGAGCGAAAACTCACCGAAGCAAAACTCAGGGACCTGACCGGCAATCTCGAACGCGTGGTAACCGAGCGCACCGGCGAACTGGTGGAAAGCGAAGAACGATTCCGCCAAATGGCGGACGCAATCAACGAAGTCTTTTGCATGATGGACATCGCGACCGGACGCATCCTGTATGTTTCCCCGTCATACGAACGGATCTGGAAATGCACGTGCAAATCTCTCTACGAGCAGCCGCAGGACTGGTTTTCGTGCATTCACGCCGACGACCGGAGAATGGTCGCGGATTCCTTCCAAAGCAATCCAGGTGCGAAGAACGAAGTTGACTACCGCATTATCCTGAAAGACGCCTCAACCCGCTGGATTCACTCCCGCGTTTTCTTCGTCAAAAATCAGGCAGGGGCATTCTACCGCGCCGTCTGCATCGCATCCGACATCACCGAGAGCAAACAAATGCGAGACCAAATGCTCCGGACCCAACGTCTGGAGAGCCTCGGAACCCTCTCCGGAGGCGTCGCCCACGATTTAAACAACGCGCTTTCGCCCATTCTCATGGGACTCGATCTCCTGCGCCACAGATACCGGGACGACACGGATATGATCGACACGATGGAGTCCAGCGCCAAGCGCGGCGCGGCCATGGTCCAACAGCTACTCACATTTGCAAAAGGTGTGGAAGGCGAGCGGGCACTCATCCGCCCCGAAATCCTGATCCGGGAGATGGCAAAAATTATTAGCGGCACGTTCCCAAAAAATATCGACCTCGAGATCTCGTTCATACCGAACGAAAGTCCGATCGTAGGCGACGCCACCCAATTGCACCAGGTGCTCCTGAATCTCTGCGTGAATGCACGCGATGCGATGCCGTCGGGCGGCGTATTAAAGCTCTCCACCAACGCCGTGGAAATGGATGCATCCTTCGCCAGTTCCATCCCCGATGCCCGCCCCGGCCGCTATGTCGAATGGCGGGTTTCCGACACCGGCACCGGCATCCCGCCAGCCGTCATGGAGCGAATGTTTGAACCATTCTTCACCACAAAAGCAACCGACAAGGGAACAGGTCTCGGGCTTTCCACTGTGCTTGGAATTGTGAAAAGTCACGGAGGCTGCATCGACGTACACTCCGACCCCGGACACGGTGCCACGTTTAGTATTTTCCTCCCCGTGGCCGAGGATGTTTCGTCCGCTTCTGTTGCAAATGGAGAAGCGACAGCAGAAGGCTTCATGGGAAACGGAGAATCCGTACTGGTGGTGGACGACGAGCTCCCGGTCCGCGAAATGACCCGTGCCGTCCTGCAATCGCTCAATTTCAAAGTGGCCACCGCGAGAGACGGGACGGAAGCCATCATCAATGTAGCTGAACTCCGCAACAACCTGAGTCTCGTGATCACCGATCTCCACATGCCGCACATGGATGGCATAGGCTTCATTCGCCTCCTCCGCCGCATGGCTCCGGGAACCGCCGTAATTGTCGCGAGCGGCCGAATCGACGAGGCATCGTCAAAGGAATTGGAAACACTCGGAATCAAAGCCGTTCTCAACAAACCCTTCACGCAGGAAAAACTCGTCGTCGCAATCAAGAAAGCGCTCCGGGAAGCCGAACTCAAGCGCTCCAGTCAGTAGCAAAGTCGAATGGAATGGCTGACACCGGCGGGTATCCATCCGGGCTAAAGAACCCACGGAGCCAGAAAATAGCTCGCTCGTTCCCGGATTATTTCGCGGCCATCTCGATCGGCATCGCAACCAGCGTTTTCGCGAGCGCGCCGGTCTTCGCATCGTAAAAGCGGAGTTGTCCATCGGCTCCGGCTGTCGCGAGCAACGCACCGTCGCGGGTGAACGCGAGCGTGAACAGAGCCACTCCGGGCGATGCGATTTGCGCGACTCGCTTTCCATCGTCCGTCGTCCAGATGCGCGTTTCGCCTTTTGCTCCGGTGGCTGCGAGCAGCTTGCCATCCGGCGAAAACGCAATGGCATGGGCAGCGCCGTTGAGTCGCTCGAATTCGCGCACCGTGCTCTCCTCTTTGTTGTCCCCCTCGGCGAGTCGCCCGCCGCGCGGCGCGATTTTGTGCAGGCGGATTTGTCCATTGTCGCCGCCAAACGCGATCATGTCCTCCGACGGATGACGCGCGACGCAGAGCAGCGGTTCGCGTGGCTGCGCGATGTCATCGACAAGATGGCCGGTGGCGACGTCGATGAGCTTGATTGCTTTGTCCCGGCTGGCCGACACGAGCCGCGCGCCGTCGCGGCTCCATGCAGTGGCGAAAACCCAGTCGATGTGATTGTCGCACCGCATGACTTCTTTTCCGTCTGCAACGGCGAAAACGCGCACCAGTTTATCCGCGCAACCCACGGCCACGCGACTTGCGTCGGGCGACCACGAGATTCCGTAAAAGCAATCGGTCGAGGCTTTGATTGAGCGCACCTGCTTCTTCTCGGCGACATCCCAAATTTGGACCTCGCCATATTCCGAAGGCGCGCCGCCTGCGATTGCGAGTTGCTTCCCGTCGGGAGAAAATGCGAGCGATTCTACTCGCGGAGATTCGCCGACGAGCCGACCGAGCACATTCTCTCCGTCGCCGCTGCGCAAAATCACCTCGTGCCAGCCGGACACGGCGAGCACCGCACCATCCGGCGACCAAGCCAGCGATGCAATCGCGGGTGCGCTGCGGTAAATCGGAGGAGCCGCGAGGCGGTGGGCCGCACCGGGATCGGAAGGCGTGTCGTCCTTCGCACCCTCGGAAATCCAGCGCCGAATCGTGGCGACTTCATCTGCGGTGAGAGGGTCCGTGTCTTTCGGCATCTCGGGCTCGGAGCCGTCGATTTGGGTGAAAAGCTCGCTGTCTTCCGCGTGCCCAGCTTTAAGCCCTTCGCCCGTCTTTCCGCCTTTGAGCAATGCCGCGTGCGTCGTGATATCGAGCCCGCCCTTCGTTTTTCCGGGTTTGTGGCAGCCGATGCAGTTCACCCTCAAAATCGGACGCACATCGCGGAAGTAACTCACAGGCTCAGCCGATGCTTTGCACAGCAGGCCGAGCAGAATGATCCACGGCGCTACGAAAAAACGATTCCAACGAACGCCACGCGAAAAGTAGCCCGCGAGTCCCTTCGCGGCCCAACACCACTCGCGAAGCGACACTTTTGAATTCCTGCCGCTGCGCGTTGGATTGATGCCGCGAGGGACTCGCGGGCTACTTTGTTGGATTGGTTTCATAGTTCGCGCTCCAGAAAGTATTCATGCCACGAACCACCGCGGTCATGAGCATCGCTCACCACGAGAAATAGCGGGCCATCGGTCTTCGGCGTGAGGGCGAGCTTGGCATCGCGCCCGCCGTCGTTGTCGTCGGAACTCCCAAGCATCCGCCCGTCCGCATCAAAAATCGCGAGGATCGGATCGAGCAGCGAACCGGCGCTCGCCGCAGTGATTCGAAACGACATCGACTTTCCGGCAAGTGCTGAAATCCGGAAGACATCCACGTCTTTGTCGCCGTCGATTTTACCAACCATCGGCTTCGTTGCGTCCCAAGCCTGCGCTTCGCGAAAGCCATTGTTCGGCTCCTTTTCGCGAACCACGGAATCCTTCACGACAACCGGGAAATCCTGCGGCGAAGTCGTGCCTGTGGGCGTCACGACTTCGAGCGCGATTTTCTTCTCGCTGAAATCCGCCGGAATGTTCACTTCCACCGCGAGTTCCTGATCTCCCACATCCTTTGCCTCCAGACCATTCGGCGGCGCGGCGTCTTTCTTTTCCTTCACCGTCACCGGGAGCGACGGAGTGCAGCGCACTTCGCTGACATCCTTCAATTTCATCCCGCGCAATCGCAGCGTCTGCGTCTCGCCAAGCGTCGCCCGTAGTGGAGAAACCGCGAGCACTTGCGGCGCCTCGTTCTTTTTCTCCTGCGCCTCTGCGAGAAGCGCGCAGAGTAAAAATGCAGCAGCGATTCGCCGGCTCACGCGTAGAGTTCCCGGACCGGTGCGCCTTCAGTGAGGATGAACGATGGGCGGCCCTCGGGCGTCATCAGCTCGCGATTCGCGTCGATCCCCAGCGCGTCGTAAATCGTCCACGCCACATCCGCCGGACGCACCGGACGGTCGGTGACATAAGCGCCGTTTTTGTCGGTCGCGCCGATGACGTTTCCGCCGCGCACTCCCGCTCCGGCGAAGATCATCGAGCCAGCCCGGCCCCAGTGGTCGCGGCCTGCATCCTTGTTGATCTTCGGCGTGCG
>JAYSTZ010000018.1:0-2159 GCA_043719365.1 Verrucomicrobiaceae bacterium
GGGGAACGTGCCCCTTCCACGATTTTCAGTTCGGGAGGAAGGCCCATCGCGGGCAAGCCGGTCCTCACCGCCAACGAGCAGACGAGCGACGCGCCGGACCATCAGCTCGCGACGTTCAAGTTCGACAAATTTGACGTTCAGTGGGAGCACCGGAAATTCTCTGGAAACCCTACGGACAAAGGCGAAAACGTCGGCGCATACTTCTACGGCACAAAGGGCGTCTTCCACATGGGCTGGCAGAAAGGGTGGACCTTCTACCCCAGCAACGACAAAGACCCCATCATCCACGAAGACGCGAAACTCAACGCGCCGGATGAGCAAAACATCAAGGAGCTTTGGGCCGATTTTCTTGGTGCGATCAAGACCGGAGCAAAGCCTGTTGCCGACATTGGCGAAATCGCCCTTGCGACCAACATGGCGCTGCTTGGCATGGCCAGCATGAAGCTCGGACGTAGCATCCACTGGGATGCGGATAAATGGGAATGCTTTGGCGATGCTGAGGCCAACAAGCTCCTGCGCCGCGACTATCGCAAAGGCTGGGAGTATCCCGTTTAATACGATGTCGAAACTGCTTGGAAAAACGGCCGTTGTGACCGGAGCTGGCTCGGGCATCGGCCGCGCAATCGCCGAACGGCTCGCAGCGGAAGGGGCGCATGTTTTTGCCGTGGAGCTCTCCGCAGACCGTGCCGCTGATACGCTCGCGGAGATTTCCGCAGCGGGTGGGAAATGCACCGTGCTTGCCGCCGATGTCTCGGACACCGAGGCGATGCGCACGGTGTTTGCAGCAGTGCCGACGCTCGACATTCTCGTGAACAATGCAGGTATCGCGCACATCGGCAATGTGCTCGGCACGAAGCCCGAAGACCTAGACCGGCTCTACGCAGTGAATGTGCGAGGGGTGTATCACGGGTTGCATTTCGGCGTGGAGAAAATGACCAGCGGTGGCGCGATTGTGAACCTCTGCTCTGTGGCTGCGAAGCTGGGTATCTCGGACCGTTTTGCCTACTCGATGACCAAAGGTGCGGTGCTCAGTATGACGATGAGCGTGGCGCGGGATTTCGTGGACAAGGGCATCCGCTGCAACTGCGTTTGTCCCGCGCGTATTCACACGCCGTTCGTGGACGGTTACCTAGAGAAAAACTATCCCGACAAAAAGGCCGAGATGTTCGCGAAGCTCTCGGCGTGGCAACCGATCGGACGGATGGGAGAGCCGTCCGAAGTCGCTTCGCTCGTCGCGTTTCTCGTCTCCGACGAAGCGGCGTTCATCACCGGCAGCGCCTACGACATCGACGGCGGAGTGACGCTACTGCGGTAGCTGCGCAGCATTGCCCAGCGCGACGCGTAGCCGGCGCAGCGCTTCCGGGTCCGTCGTCTTTGCGACGCTGGATTGCTTGCTGCTCTCTACGCCCACTTTCTCGCCGACGTAGAATGTGTCCACGGCGGCGCCTTTTTCCGTGGCGATCCGGGCGGCGCTAATTTCAAAGCCCGCGTCGCTGATTGCGCGGAGCAAATCATGGAGAAGTCCGAGGCGATCCGGTGTGGTCAGTTTCACGATGGTGAACTGCGGGTGGGAATCGGAATCGATGGCGATGCGCGTGGGGAAATCGAGCGTGGTGCTGCCGACGCGACCAAGCGCTTTTTTCATCAACGGTAGGAAGTCAAAGTTCTCGTTCTTCAACGACTCGGCCAGGTGTTTGCTCACGCGGTCCCGGTCGCGTTTGTCGGTGATTGCCTCAAAGCGCGTCGTGCAGATGCGGAAGGAGTCCAGCACGAGTCCGTCTTCACGCGTGAAAATATCCGCGCTGAGAATGCTGAGGCCCGCCGCAGAGATACTGCCGCAGATTCGCGCGAGGAGTTGGTGGCGGTCCCAAGTGACGACTTGCAGCGTGCTGTGGCCGGAGTTTGGGTGTGCGTTCCAATCCACGATGGGCAAGAGGATCGACTCGTCGTCGTTCCATCGTTCTTCGAGGAACTGACGGAAGAGTTGGACATGATGCGCGATGACTTCGGCCGTGTGCCGCTCGCTGAGGAAGTAGCGATCAGGCATCGATTTGAAATGCTCGTCGATTTCGAATTCCCAATCTTTTTCCGCGAGAAGCCGTCCAACTTCCTCCCGGAGTGTTTTCCGGTGTCCGGCGCGTTGCTCGCGGTAGGCGGCC
>JAYSTZ010000171.1:0-28283 GCA_043719365.1 Verrucomicrobiaceae bacterium
AATGAGCGTTCACCCTCCGGGTGAGGCGGTGCTTTTTCGTAAGAGTATGATTTCGCGCCTTTTCGCGCCTTTCGCGGGCCATCCATCGTCGTTTCTAGGCACCGTAAGCTTTGGAGGAAGCTTCTCCGTGAGAGGTCTTTTTTGACCCTTTCAGCGGAAACCGCACGGGCACACAAACCATCACCGTCCAGTTTCGCACGGCTCTCGGAATCGGCGTGGTTTTGGGGACGTCCACCACCGGGCTGGTGCAGATCGACCTCCAGTAGCCGCGTATTCCGCTTTATCCCGAGCCCGCAATCCTGCATGGGTCGCGTATGAAAATCGGGCTCGTTCGGCGCGGATACTCCGGCACTGGCGGAGCGGAGGCATATTTGCTCCGTTTCGCTGAGGCTGCGCGCGCGGCCGGCCACGAATGCGTGATCTTTGGCTCCCGCGAATGGGAACAATGGAGCGGTGAAAAAGTGATCGTCGCCGGACGGACGCCGCGCGAGTTCGCCGATGCGCTCGACGAAGCACGTCCGCGCGGGCAATGCGATTTCCTCTTTTCGCTTGAGCGCGTCTGGGAATGCGACGCCTACCGGGCGGGCGACGGCGTTCACGCAGCGTGGCTGGAGCGGCGCGCCAATTTCGAGCAATGGTGGAAGCCCGCGTTCCGGCGATTCCAAAGCAAACACCGCGAAATCGCCGAGCTGGAGAAAGCGCTCTTCACCGGCGGCGCGGCGCGCATCATCGCAAATTCGGCGATGGTTCGCGGCGAGATTATTGCGCGATTTCAGACTCCGGCGGAACGCATCTCGATCATCCACAACGGCATCCCACCATGGCGCGGAGAGCCCGGTGCTCGCGAGCGCGGGCGCGCCAGGCTCGGCATTGCGCCGGAGCGTTTCACTGTTCTTTTCAGCGGCTCCGGTTGGGAGCGAAAAGGGCTGCGCTTTGGGATCTCTGCGATGCCGCAGGATGCCACACTGCTCGTCGCCGGCGCGGGCAAAAATCGCGGTCTTCCCATTGCGCAGGATGTTCGCTTTCTCGGCCCGAAATCGCACGCTGAAATCAACGAACTCCTCGCAGTTGCCGACGCCTTCACACTGCCGACGCTCTACGAGCCATTCTCAAACGCGTGCCTCGAAGCGCTCGCAGCGAGCCTGCCCGTCATCACCACCACGGCGAACGGTTTCGCCGAAATCATCCAGCCCGGAATCGAAGGAGACATCGTGGAGCCTGGCGATGTCGCCGCGTTGAGCGAGGCGCTTGAGCGTTGGCGCGACCCGCAGCGCCGCGATTCCATCCGTGCGCGGCTTATCGAAAAAGGCGCTCGTTTTTCCATCGCCGCAAACGTCCGTCAAACGCTCGCGTCCATCGGCATCTCAACTCTATGAATCTGCAAAGCCACATCCTCCTCGCCGACCGCTGGAAAGACTACGAACTGCTCGATACCGGGGACGGAATGAAGCTGGAGCGCTGGGGCGATTTCACCCTCGTCCGCCCCGACCCGCAGGTCGTGTGGCCGCAGCGCGGCGGGGAAAAATGGAAGAATTGGGACGGCTACTATCACCGCAGCGAGACCGGCGGCGGGCGTTGGGAATTCCGCCGCCCGCTTCCCGAATCCTGGATCATCCAGTACGGCGCGCTGAAGTTCCGGATTCGACCGACGGACTTCAAGCACACCGGCCTTTTTCCCGAGCAAGCCGCGAACTGGGACTGGTGCTCCGAGCGCATCCGCGCTGCCCGCGCGGAAGGGCGCGAAGTGCATGTGCTGAATCTCTTTGGCTACACCGGCGCAGCGTCCGTCGCGTGTGCCGCAGCCGGTGCGACGGTCTGCCACGTCGATGCCTCGAAAGGCGTCGTGCAGTGGTGCCGCGACAACGCCGCACTCTCCGGCGTCGGCGAGGCACCCATCCGCTATATCGCCGATGATTGCTTGAAATTCGTTGCACGCGAGGCCCGCCGCGAGCGCCGTTACGACGCCATCATCATGGACCCGCCCGCCTACGGCCGCGGCTCCGGCGGCGAAGTGTGGAAGCTGGAGCAGCATCTCTGGAAACTCCTCGCAGAATGCCGCGCCATCCTGAGCGAGCAACCGCTCTTCTTCCTCATGAACGGCTACGCGTCGTCGCTCTCGCCGGTCGTACTCGGAAACCTCCTCGGCGAGTTGATGACCGGAAAAGCCGGATCGATTTCGGTAGGTGAACTCGGCATCCCGGAAACCCGTCACCAGCGCATCCTCCCTTGCGGAATCTACGGACGCTGGGAGCAATAAGGAGCCGCCTCGTGCCTACTTCCCGCTGAATGCCTGCGGGAGGTTCAAGCCCGGCTTGTCGGACTTTGCTCCGGTGAGTGCTTTCGATATAGCCTCGGCGAACGCTTCTTTCTGGTAAGGCTTGTGAATGAGTTGCGAGATGCCCACCAACTGCACCGCCGCTTCATTCAACGCACCGCCAAACCCCGTGCAAAGGATGACCAGCATATCCTTGCGGATGCTGCGAATTCGCTGGGCAAGATCGATCCCGTTCATCCCCGGCATCGCATAATCGGTGATGACGAGGTGGTAGCTCGCGGGGTTTGCGGAGAATGCCTCGATCGCCTTGTGCGGGTCGGTGTGCTGAACGACGGTGTAGCCCAGAAGCTCAAGATATCTGCGCGCGATATTCAGCACCGCCGGCTCATCGTCCACGACCAAAATCCGTTCTTTATTCCCTACGTTTGGAAGAATCGCCGAGGGCGGTCGCGGGACGCTCACGACGCTCGTCACCGGCAGATAAATCGCGAAATTCGTTCCTTTCTGCACGTGGCTCTGCACTTTGATAATGCCGCTGTGGGTCTCCACGATTCCCTTCACGACTGCCAAGCCAAGCCCCGTTCCTTTGCCGACGCCCTTGGTCGTAAAGAACGGATCGAAAATGCACTTCAGCGTTTTGTCGTCCATGCCGCTTCCGTTGTCTTCCACGGTGATGCAAACGTAACGCCCGGGACGCAGCTTCGGCTGGCGTGCACACGCCTCTTCATCGGCCAAAAAGTCCTGCGCTGTGACGTAAATCCGCCCGCCTTCCGGCCCGAAAGCTTGCGCGGCGTTCGTCCCGAGATTCACGATGATTCGCTGGATCTGGGTGGTATCGGCGAGGACGGGCGGGAGTTCGTCCGGAACGTTGGTCTCGATTTGGACCGTCGCGGGAATACCGGAGCGTAAGAGCGCGAGAGCTTCGCGGATCGCCGGGGCAACGTTGATCGGAGCACGGGACGGAGGCCGCTTGCGGCTGTAGGTGAGGATCTGAATGACGAGATCGCGGGCGCGCTCGCCGGCGATCATGATGTCGTTCAACAACGGCGCGAGCCGGGGATTGTCCCCGAATTCCATGTGCGCCAGCTCGGCATTACCGAGGATGGAAGTTAGCACATTATTGAAATCATGCGCGATACCGCCTGCGAGCCGCCCAATGGCCTCGACCTGGCTGGCTTGCTGGAGCTGCGCTTCCAGTTGCCCACGCTCTTCCTGCTCGCGCAGGCGCGCCTCTTGGACCGCGAGCCGGCGTTTTACACTTCGCCTTATAAAGAAGCCCGCGATCGCGAGGAGAGACAGAACGCTGGCGATGCGAAACGACATGCGCTGCCAGAAGAGCGGCGTGATTGTGAAGCCCACGGACGTAGCAGGCTCCACGCTCTTCCCGTCGGCACCAATCGCGCGGACCACAAACTTGTAAGTGCCCGGTGCTAGGTCGAAGAACCGGACCACCCTCTCGCTCCCGGTTGCGTACCAGCGGGAATCCAGCCCTTCCAGACGGTACTCTATGGGCATGAATTCGGGCTTACTGAGCGTCGGCACGGAGCATCGAATCGTCATGTGCCGTGTGCCTTTGGGGATGACCACATCGTTCCTGTTGGCGTCGCTCACTGTGATGATCTCTCGCTCGGCTCGAACTTCTTCGATAATCGCGGGCACTTCATAAGCAGGTCTCGAAACGCGGTCCGGACGGACTCCCACGATTCCTTTGTGGCTCGCGAACCATAGCCGACCGTCTTCCTCGCGTGTGAAAGTAGGCTGATATCCCCGCCGGAAAAGGTCCGATGCGAGACCGTCTCCGCGGTTGAAGAATCGGTATTGCAACCGCTTGATTTTGCCCTCTGCGACGGAATCGAGGCTCTCCCGAGTTGTGCGCATCAGACCCTTCTCGGTCGCAAGCCATACATCGTTTTGAACGAACGACACCGCGCCAATAGACGCCGGTGGAAGACCGTGTTCTCCAGAATACTGAAACGGTTTTCCTTGATCGATCCGGACAAGTCCCTTGTTCTCGACCGCCACCCAAAGGACGCCCTTTTCATCGGCAGTCACCGAGAGGAGCGTCCCGGCGAGCAGATCGCTGGGAAAGGGCATTAATGCACCATTTTGGAGCGAAGCCAGACCGCCATCGTGGATGAACCAAACGACTCCCACCGTGTCCTGCGCGATGCCCCGGACGTTCGCCACTGCTTGTGTCGGCAACTGCGTGAACGCACCGCCTTTCCATGAAAAAATCCCGTCCTCGCACCCAATCCAAACCGTCCCGCTCGCATCTTCAAAAAGGGAACGTACAAGCTTCACCACAGGTGCCGGGCTCGGGATCGGTGCGGCTTTGGTGCCCTCAATGGAGAACAGGCCTTTCGACGCTACCGCCGCAATCACGCGCCCATCGCGGAGACGGAGGAGCGATGTAATACGCTGGTTCACTCCCGATGCGCGGTCATCCGATAAAATCTGGGTCTTTGCCTCGCCGTTTTTGATTAAGAAGAGCCCGTTCCCTTCCGTGCCCGCCAGCACCAGCCCCGGACCCACTGCCGCAACCGTATTCACGAACGCGCCCGCGAGAGTGCCCGTCCGCCCGAGGGCGAGCTGAAAATTTGCGGGCTTATAACGTGCGAGTCCTCCGCCGCTTGTTCCCACAAGAATGTTCCGCTCGCGGTCCTCAAAGAGACATGTGACCTGCGGACGAAGGACATCGGAGCCCTTCTCGGGGTTAACGAAGTTCCCGTCCGCCATCCATAACCGCAAACCGATTTCAACTCCACCCGCCCACAGATTTCCTTCCGAGTCTTCGAGGATGCGGAGTTTCTCGCCCTGAAAATCCGCAGGGCGCGGGAGCGTTTTCTGGAGTCCGTTCCGGTGATACATCCGGACTTCGGCGGGCAACGCGAGCCAGATCCCCTGCGTGCCGGAGGCGCACAGCCAGCCCGGCAGCGCGGCAAGCGGTTCCCCTATTTGCTGCCATTTGGAATTCTCCCAATACCAAAGCTCCCGGGCGTTACACGCCCACAGCGTTCCATCCCGGGAGAATACCGCACGGAACGCACCGCTCGCAAATGGCAGCGCGATTTCTGTGAACTTCTCATCTGCAAAAGTGAAGAGCTTTGGTCCTGCACTGAAGATCAGTTTTCCTTCCGGGGACTCGCTGAATCCGCTCGCCGGTGCCGCGCTCCAGCCCTGCGCCTCTGTGAATTCACGCCATTGCCCATTCTGGAATGCATAGAGCTTTCCGTCGGCGGTCGAGCACCACAGGCGGCCTGATTGATCGACGAAAGACTCCAGTGACCTGAGCGGATTCTGCAACACCCCGGTGTTTCGCTGAGAAAACGAGACCGCACGGGTGCCGTCGAACCGGACAATGGAATCCTGCGCTGCGAGCCAGACATACCCATCGCGCGTCTGGGTGATGGATCGCACGGAAGTCGGCAGGATTCCTTCGGCAGTCTCCCACATACGCAGGTTAAAGTAATTCTCGATTCCGTCCGCAGGGATCGTGGTTTGAGCCCGCGAGGTGGCGACCACCATCGACAGGAAAATCGAAAGCAGAGCTACGGAAATTCTGAAGAGAAACAGTATGTTTTGTATCGGAGCCAAGCAGGATAATTGTCGCAAGAATTACGCCAGTTGACCACACTCAATCCACCATCGACAGCGGAAGCGAGCAGCCTTGTCTTCAAAGAAAGAGGCCCGCCGGATTTCACCAGCGGGCCCTTCAGTAAATGTCTGTCGCCAGCGACTACGCCGGCAGCTTGTAACGTCCAGGCACCGCGATGACGGTCTCCGGCGGCGCATCCGAGAGCTTGATGGTGTCGATGTTGGCGGGCACCCACGTTTCCTTCGAATTAATCGCATCATCCCACTCGATCGTCTTGCCGCTGTAGGCGCTCATGCGGCCCATGATTGCGACCATCGAGCTGTGCGCGAGCTGCTCGCCGTTGTTCACCGGCTTGCCGGCGCGGATGCTCTGGATGAGCTCCAGATGCTCCTGCACATACATCTCGTTCCGCAGACCTGCCGTGTCGCCTTCGCCGCCGTTTTTCTCATACAACCAGCGCTCGCCGTCCGTCTTTTCGAGCATGTGCAGCGGCTTGAATCCGTTCACCTGGCCCTTGCCGTTTGCGCCGATAATGTAGTCGGCGTTTTCGTTCGAGCAGCCTGCCTGCTGGCGGCAGAAAATGAAGCCGCGCCCCCCGTTCGGGAACTCATACATCACGCCGAAATTGTCGAACACGTTCCCAAATTCCTTTTCCACCCGCTGCACGCGACCGCCGAGGGCCGTGCACTTCACCGGCGGCGCGTCTTTGAACGCCCAGTTCATCTTATCCACGCTGTGGACGGCCTGTTCGACGAGGATATCGCCGCTGAGCCACGTGTAATACAGCCAGTTCTTCATCTGGTACTCGAGGTCCGTCCAGCCCGGCTGGCGCTCCTTTGGCAGCCACGGACTGCTGGTGAGATACGTGCCGTAGTAAGCGCGGACGTCGCCGATGAACCCATCGTGCAGCTTCTTCCACGTCGCCCGCTCCGCAGTGTTAAAGCGCCAGCAAAAGCCCGTCTGGATCGCCAGATTCTTCTCCTTTGCCTTTTTCACAGCCTCCAGCGCGTGGCGGATGGAAGGCGCGTCCACGCCCAGCGGCTTTTCACAAAAGACATGCTTCCCGGCGTTGATCGCCTTGTGCAGATGCCCTGGGCGGAAGCCCGGAGGTGTCGTCAGGAAAACGATGTCGATATCCGTCGCCAGCACGCGGTCGATTGCGTCGATGCCCACGAACTTGTTCGCATCAGCCACCTTCACCTGTTTCTCAAACTGCGCGCTGATGTTCTTGTAGCTCGTCTCCAGGCGGTTCGCATCCACATCGCCCATCGCGACCAGCTCCACATAAGGGTCGGCCTTCATGGAATCCGACAGCGCGCCGGAGCCGCGACCGCCGCAGCCGACGATGCCGATGCGAATCGTTTTCGCCGCCTGTGCGTTGACGATATGCGGGAAGCTGCTGATGAGAGCCGCGCCTGCGATCCCGGTCGATCCATTCCGAAGAAAGGAGCGCCGTGTGACTGGTGTAATGGGTGTATTCATGTGTGCGATATAATGGAAAGCGCGGCGAAAATAAGGGAAGCCCGATTTCTGTCGAGCCCCCTTTTGCCGCGAGGAAAGTGAAACCCGCAACCCGCGAAGACCTTTGGCACCACTTTAGTCACGTCCCGTTCGGCATGGCGACTCGACCGATGGCAAACTGGCCCTCCATCACCGCCGCAAACCCCGAAAGCAAGCGTCTCAGCCCCCCCCCGCCGCACACCACCCCACTGAAAGAACCAGACCGGTGGTTCGCGTGAGGGCTGTAAGCCCTTTTACGCGACAACCCCTGATGGCACCGTGGCTTCGCACGGATGCCTTCAAAAAAGTTTAGGCGTTGCGGTCATTTGGAAAAGAGGCGCTTCAGCCATGATTTCATTCCGGGTTCGGTGTCGCGGTCGTAAGTGCCGCGCCACGAGCGCAACGTAGTCCGAGTAACGCCGCTGAGTAGAGCAGATGGCGGTCGGTCGGGACTGACCTCGTGCGAAGTCGAGCCCGCAAACCGGTCGCCGATATACCAACTCGCAATCGCAATGCGCTCGTCAAGAAGCTCCTGAACGTGGTCGAGAGCGTCGCCGATATGCTCTGGGTTAGAGCGGCTGTCGTAGTCGGTGAAATGCGAGTGATGGGTGTGCAGCCCAACTGTAATCTCCTCGTCGGCGGTGGATACCCACAAGCCGTGCTCAATGGCTGGTGACGGACTCGCCAAAGCGAAGTCAGCGAAGGCGTGCTCGTAACCGTCTGGACGCCGAAATACCATGTGCTCACGCCAAGCTGGAAAGCGTTCGAGAATGCGGCCCACGGCAAACCGCGAATACTCATCGAGTTGTTCCGAATCGGTTGATGGTAATGCTTCGTTCACGGGAGACGGGTAGCAACGCCTAACATCCTACTCTCCCGCAAACGCGGAGGGTGTTGTTGGCATGTGGAGTTGGCATATTGGTTTTTTGTTTGCGGATGCCGAGGGGAGCAGCGCGGGGGTTCTCTGTCGAGGGCGGAGAATCGGGGTTTTCCGGTTGGGGTGTGATTAAAAGTGGAAAGTAGCCCGCGAGTCCCTTCGCGGCAAAAGCCAAACGGCGAAGCCGCACGAAACAAAAGTGTCGCTTCGCGAGTGGTGTTCAGCCGCGAAGGGACTTGCGAGCTACTTTCCGCTTCGCGCCACTCCACTTTAAATCACATCTTTCCGGTCGGCATATTGGGAGGGGTGTTGGCGTGTGCTCCAGAAATGCCGAGTCCCCGATATGCCGAGGCGGTAGTTTCAATTCCCACGGCAGCCTCCGTCTTTTGCGGCACCTGCTCCGGGGAAAATAATCTGTTTGCCCCCGGCATCTTCTAGGTCGGTTACCCAGTCAGTCAGATCAGTTACCCAGAGCGTCAGGTCGTTTACCGAGATAGTCAGGGCAATTACCCAGACAATCAGGTTGTTTACCGAGACAGCCAGGTCGTTTACCGAGACAGTCAGGTCGCTTACCGAGACAGTCAGGTCGCTTACCGAGACAAAAAGGTTGGTTACCAAGACAAAAAGGTTGGTTACCGAGACAAAAAGGTTGGTCACCAAGAGAGTCAGGTTGGTTACCCAGAAAACAAGATTTGCAGCAAAGACAATCAGGTTGCTCACAAAGAACTCTAGGCGATTTACTGAGGAAAAGTTTTTGTTTCAAAAAAATCTTGACGGACAACCAGTTTTTGTTTACCAACGAAAAAATTCTCCTTATGGCTAATTCAGAAACCTCTTTTCCTGACAGACATCAACGTGGACAAGCAATGCATGACGCAATTGACGGATTTGTGCCCGCATTTAATTCGCAAGACCCTAATTTAGCGGCTGGTGCTTTCCAAAGTTACTTAAATGGAGTCGAGGCAGCTAATGATGAAGTCTCGAATGCCGAGGCCGTCCTCACACCGCTGACGGATGAGCGCTCGGCGGCGGCGGAGGCCCTCAAGGATAAGGCGCTGCGCGTCAAAGACCATGTGAGCGCGAACGTTGCTTGGAAGAAGCATCTCAAGGCGATCAGCGCGGCTGCCGATGATGTGCGCGGCTATTCCTTGCCGAAAAAGGTGGTGCCCCCGCCGGCGGGATCGCCGCCCCCGGTGCCCAAAAAGGCGCGCCAGGGAGCGCGTTCGCAGCAGGGTTTTGGAGATTTGGAAACGTTGTTTGGCAAGCTGCTCGCGCAGGTGAAAAAGGTTACGGGCTATGCGGCGACAGCCGGTTCGGGCCTGACGATTGCCGACCTCACGGCGCAGGATGATGCGTTCACGCTTCTGAATGACAACGTCTCGGAAGCCGAGGAGACGCTGTCCGAGGCGCAGCGCATTCGCAAAGACTTCTACGACGGAGAAAACGGCCTGCGCGAAAAGATGAAGTGCATCAAAAAAGCCGTCCGCGCCCAATACGGCATCGCCTCGACGCAGTATGCGGCCGTGCGTGGGATTGCGTTGTAGGGCGGGGCCTGTGATCACGCCAACCCCTCGATTTCCAAATAAGTAAGTTGCCCGGCAATACGGTGCGCGGGGAAAAATGGCTCGAACGGCGAGCTTGCCGATCGGGAATCGCCGATTACTCTCCCGCGCCCCATCGCCTCGGCGACGGGCATTTTACTGCAACCAACTACGCAATTTACTGACATGGCAAATACCATCCTTGTAGGCGCTCAATGGGGCGACGAAGGCAAAGGCAAAATCATCGACTTCCTCACGGAGCGCGCCGACATCGTCGTGCGCTCCCAAGGCGGCAATAACGCGGGCCACACGGTGATCGTGGAGGGCGTGAAATACGTCCTTCATTTGATCCCGAGCGGCATCCTGCGCAAGGGCACGATGTGCGTGATCGGGAATGGCGTGGTGATCGATGCGGTGTCGCTCGCCGAGGAAATCATCGGGCTGCGCAAGCAGGGTATCGCGGTGACGAAGACGAATCTGATGATCTCCGATAGCGCGCACCTGACGCTGC
The DNA here is from genome assembly GCA_043719365.1 of Verrucomicrobiaceae bacterium. Taxonomy (GTDB): domain Bacteria; phylum Verrucomicrobiota; class Verrucomicrobiia; order Chthoniobacterales; family Chthoniobacteraceae; genus SXWH01. The sequence goes on from JAYSTZ010000171.1 coordinate 10,300, forward strand.
CATTTCACCGCGCGCTGGATAAGGCGAAGGAGACGGCGAAGGGAAAAGGAAAGATCGGCACGACGGGCCGCGGCATCGGGCCGACTTACGCCGACAAAGTTTCGCGAGTGGGGATGCGGACGGGCGAGCTGCTGCAGCCGGTGCGCTTTGCCGAGAAGCTGAAGGCGCGCATCGACGAAGCGAATGTAGTCCTCAAGGCGATGAAAGCGCAGCCGATCGACAACAAGGCGGCACGGGAAGAATACCTCGAAGCCGCGAAGGTCATCGCGCCATTTCTCGGCAACACGATCGTCTTTCTCGCAGAGCAGGTGCGGGCGAAAAAGGAGATGCTTTTTGAAGGGGCGCAAGGGACGTTCCTCGACATTGATTTCGGCACGTATCCTTACGTGACGAGCAGTAACACGACGGCAGGCGGCGCTTGCACCGGCTCGGGTGTGCCGCCAAATCGCATCGATAAAGTCGTGGGCACGATGAAGGCCTACACGACCCGCGTGGGCGAAGGTCCGTTCCCGACCGAAGACAAGGGAATCAGCGATTTCCTGCACGGGCTCGGACGCGAATTCGGCGCAACGACGGGGCGCGCCCGCCGCTGCGGTTGGTTCGACGCGGTCTTCACGCGCTACGCCGCGATGGTGAATGGCATCGACGAACTCGCGATCACCAACACGGACGGCCTCGACACGATGGACTCCATCAAAGTGTGCGTCGCCTACAAGCTGGGCCGTGCGAAGCTCGAGTATCCGCCGTCGGACATCGAAGCGCTGTCGAAGTGTACGCCGATATACCAAGAGTTCCCCGGCTGGAAGAAGGACACCACCGGCGCGCGGAAATGGAACGATCTCCCGCCAAAGTGCCGCGCCTATTTGCAAGCGATCTCAAAGCTCACCGGAGCGAAACTCGCCATCGCAAGCGTGGGGCCGGGGCGGGAACAGACGATCTTGCTGTGAATATAGAAACGCGAAGCAGGGTAGTAGGACAGGCTTCCAGCCTGTCATGGTCGGACGGCCTTCCAGCCCGTCCACACAGGCTAGAAGCCTGTCTCACCGCGACAGCCTAGAAGGCTGTCCCACTACCGCCATCCTCACCCGCGTATGAAGCCGCCGCGCCACATCGCCATCATCATGGACGGCAACGGCCGCTGGGCCAAGGAGCGCGGGCTGCCGCGGCTGAAAGGCCACGAGCGCGGCGCGGAGAGCGTGCGTGCAATCACCGAAGAATGCGTGGCGCTCGGCGTTGAGTATTTGACGCTCTACGCATTCTCCACCGAGAACTGGAAACGGCCCGAAGCGGAAGTCTCCGGGCTTTGGGTGCTGCTGGAGCATTTTCTGGAAATGGAGCTGCCCACGATGATGAAAAACGGCGTTCGTCTCCGCGCCATCGGCCGCATTCACGAACTGCCGGAATCCACGCAGGCAAAGCTGGCGCAAGCGATCGAAGCGACCTCGAAAAATCCCGCGACGACGCTCATCCTGGCGCTGAATTATAGCTCGCGCACGGAGATCGCAGACGCCGCGCGTTCCATCGCACGCCAGGCCGCGGCGGGGACGCTCGACCCGGAAACCATCACACCGGAAACCGTCAGCGCCTGTCTCTACACTGCGGAGTATCCCGACCCGGAGCTAATGATCCGAACGAGCGGCGAGCTGCGGCTTTCCAATTTCCTGCTGTGGCAGCTCAGCTACGCGGAGTTCTTCATCACGCCGAAGCTGTGGCCGGATTTCGGAAAAGCGGAGCTTCGCGAAGCCATCGCGGCATTTCATGCGCGCGAGCGGCGGTTTGGCGGAATATGAAAACCGGCGTGAGGTTTCCGAGCGCTCGCTTATTATTCCCGATCAGCGCAATCAGCATGTCAAACGGCGGACGCACGAATTGCCGCGCGCGTGCCCGTGGCGAAGCAGCCTTGCAGCAGGTATCCGCCGGTCGGGGCGTCCCAATCCAGCATCTCGCCGCAGCAGAAAACGCCGGGCAGTTTTTTGAGCATGAGCTGTGAATCAAGCTCGCTCCAGCAGACGCCCCCGGCAGTCGATATGGCTTCTGCGATGGGCCGCGGTTGTGTGAGCGGGATGCGGCAATTTTTCACCGCGCGGGCCAGCGTTTCGGCGTCGGGAAATGGGCCGTGGAATTGCGCGAGTATGGCGCAGGCGGGCTCGGGGAGCTTCCAGCGGAGGCGGGCCTCGGCGAGAAAATTGCGGCGGGCCGATTCCATTTTGGCGACGAGTTTTTCGACGGTGAAGGTGGGCTTGAAATCAATGACGAGTTCCGGCGCCGGCATGGCGCGGAGGGCTCGCCCGAGCTTATAGATGCACGTTCCTTCGATGCCGTAGCGCGTGAGCATCAGCTCGCCGTGGGTACTCGCATCACCACCGCAGACGTGGAGATTGTGCAGCGGTTGGCCCTGCACAGCAGCGCGTGTTTCATCGGTCCACGCCACCTCCCAGCCGCAGTTCGCGGAGCGAAGCGGCTGCACGCAGATCCCGTGTTTTTCCAAATGCGGCACCCACCCGCCATCCGAGCCCGTCTCCGGCCACGATGCCCCGCCGAGCGCGAGGACGACGGCGTCGTGCTGGGCAGATGGTTGATTTTCAAAATGCACACGCAAGTCTGCATCCATGCCCGTCCAGCGATGGTTCATCGCAAAGCGCACCCCCAGCCCACGTAGCCGCTCCACCCACCTTCGCAGCAGCGGCGCGGCCTTTTTCATCACGGGGAAAACCTTCCCGCCCGACGCCACAAACGTCTCCACGCCGAGCCCCGCAGCCCATTCGCGCATCGCAGCCGCATCAAACCCTGCGAGACACGAGCGCCAAAAAACCGGGTCGCCGGAGTAGCGGCTCACGAACGATTCAAAGTCCGCGTCGTTCGTGAGATTCAGCCCACTCTTCCCCGCCACGAGGAACTTCCTGCCGACCGATCGCTTCGCATCATAGAGCGTCACGACAGCACCCCGCGACGCTGCGACCTCCGCTGCGCGAAGACCCGCCGGGCCTCCGCCGATGATGGCGATGTGTTTCAAAATCGTGCCACTTTTCTACTTTGGAACTCCCCGCCGACAACCAGAATCCCATCTGCAATGGGGATTTATACCGCCTGCCTTGCCATCCCGCGCCGAAGCCACTACATCACCGCCCGATGTCCTCGGAGAATCCAATCCTTAACAATCCTTACGTCGAGCCGGAATTCCATTACGCGACGAACCTTGATGGCAAGTTGGACTACGACCGTCATGGGCACCGGCGTGGACGACAGCCGGGTGAAACTTACCGTCGAGAGCGTGCTCGAGACGCGCGAGCAGGAGATCATCTACCGCATTACCAAGGACCTCCTCCGCGATCACTTCGCGGATGATCAGGGCAATCTTGCCTTCCAGCGCTTTCACCAACTCACCGGCATTGTCGGCGAATGGTACGCGCAGAAGGTCCGCGTCCTCCACAAAGAGCCGAAGTGGAAGAAACTCCTCTACTTCACCGACCCGAAGAAGCTCGTCACCCATGTCGCACGCGCCATCGACACCGGCTCCAACCCCGAGCAGCGCATCCGCCCGATTCTGCACTACTACAATCCCATCGGCAGCAGCCGCTTCGTCCACGGCCAGACCACCCGCGAGCGCTACGAAACCCGCCACAGCCATGTGAACCGCGTCGTCATCGACAGCGGCTGGGAGGGCAAAGCCGCGAAAGTCCTCGACGACTTGGCCGTGGAGAAAATTGTCGCCGCGTGGGTAAAGAACGCATTTCTCGATTTCCGCATTCCCTACACGGATAAAGCGGTAGCCAACCGCGACTACATACCCGACTTCCTCGTCCGTGCCGTCACAGCCGGAGGCGAGCCGCTCAATCTCATTGTCGAAATCACCGGCATGACCCGCGACAAGGTCGAAAAGAAATGGCACGTCGAGAATCGCTGGCTGCCCGCCGTCAACGCCATCCGCTACCACCACGGCTGGGCGTGGTGGGACTTCATGGAGGTTGCGGGGGAAACAGAAGTCGCAGACTTCCGCAATACGCTGCTAGAGAAACTCGGCCACGCCTAGACATTCACATTGCCGACACATCCACTTACCACTAACTTACAACTCATGGGCGCAGTAAAATCGAAGGCGGTAAAACGTCGTTCAGCGACGAAACATAAACGAGGCACGGAGATCATCATCGGCGGCGTTAAGGTCGTGATCCGGCCCCATCCGGTAAAAGGAAATATCCCCATTAAGGTTTTGAGAGACGCCGTGGCTGCGACAGTCGCCGCACGCATAGCCGCACGCAATGCCCTCCACTAAGTCGCCTAGAAGACGAGCGACGGCTTACGATCGGCAAGTCTTCATTAACTGCCCTTTTGATAATGAATACTGGCCTCTTCTCAAAGCCATCGTCTTCGTCATCCGTGCTTGCGGTTGCACCCCCCGGTCCGCTCTGGAGAATAGTGACGCCTCGGAAGAGCGGCTCGCAAAAATCCTCCGCATCATCGGCGACTGCAAATTCAGCATCCACGATCTCTTGAGTAACACATTGCAAATCGTTGAAGGAGAGCGATGTGCGGCAATGCGAAAAGATGTGCGCGGGGGAGCGCGGGCTTCCAGCCCGTCCTCGCCGGCATCCTGCCGGGGAGTTGGCCGTGCGCTTTGCGAGAACGGCACCTTTCTCGCGAGAGCCGCACGGGTGTATCCGGCAGGATGCCGGATACAGCGGGCTGGAAGCCCGCGCTCCCCCGCGCACGTCTTCTTGGATTCTCACGCTTTTCCAGTGTTATTCCCGTTTCCTTCCGCCCACGGTCTTTTGCTGACAGGTGAATGGCTCAAGAAGAGCCGAGTCTGATCTCCACCAAACCCAAAAAATGAAACCCACCAAGCCCGTCAAAGCCATCCGCCACAAGGACACCAAGCGTGCCCACATCCCCAGCGCCGAAGAGGCCGGGTATGAGGTCGGCAGCGCCCACCTCAGGGAACAGGCCAGCGAGAAACATCTCCCGCTCAATCCCATCGTCCACCGCGGGCAGGACCCCGAGCTTCAGTGGCTCGACAAATACAAGCAGCGCGACCTCCGCATCCCCATCCGCTCCCTCTACCGCCACGAGCACATCGCCCCGGAGGCCCTCATCAAAGGGCTCTACCGCACCGTCGCCGACACCTCCTCCGCGCAGGACGAACTCTTCTCCGTGAACGAACTCTTTGGCAACGCCCTCGCCCACGAGGAACTCGACAAGGTTTCCAACTACTACACCCACTCCGACGGCTGGACGAACCGCCTCATCCAGGGCGACAGCCTCCTCGGCATGACTTCCCTCCTCGAGCGGGAAGGCATGGCGGGCCAAGTCCAGTGCTTCTACTTCGACCCGCCCTACGGCATCAAATACGGCTCCAACTGGCAGATCCGCCTCAACAGCCGCACCGTCACCGACGGCGCCGACGACTCCCTCAGCGGCGAGCCCGAGCAGATCAAGGCCTTTCGCGACACCTGGGAACTCGGCATCCACTCCTACCTCAGCTACCTCCGCGAGCTCCTCCATGATTCCGGCTCCTGCTTCGTCCAGATTTCGGATGAAAATGTGCATCTCGTCCGGTGCCTCATGGATGAGGTGTTCGGGAGTGGGAATTTCTTCGCTGAATTCTTGGTGAAAAAGAAAGGTTCCCAGAAGGCCGAGTTCATCGAGGCGGTGAACGACATCGTGCTTTGGTACGGAAAGAGCGCGAAGTCCGAGAAGCGAACCAAGTTCCGCGCTCTCTATGAGAAAGTCGCCGTCGATTCAGAGACGTTGTCCGAATACAAGTTCGGCGAGGAGACGACGAAGGTGCTCACGGCGTAGCAGCCAGTTGGAAAACCAAGAATGCCCATGTTTTTAACCGCAGATTTCGCAGATTCCAATGCAACGGAAAATCTGCGCAATCTGCGCAATCTGAGGTTAAAAACCTCACATCACTTCCGCTTTAAATCCACCACATGAAACTCCGTCCATCCAGCATCTCCGCCGATTGGTGGGATTACACCTGCCTGCCACTCGACCTCATCAAGGACGTTTCGCGTCTTTCTCCGAAAGACATCGCGCAACTCAGCCGGCCCGGTTTTCGTGTCGTGATGTATGACACGCTGGAGGATTTTTACCTCGCCGAGGCGCTCGAATACATCACCGCGTGGAAGTCCAGCACTGCGGATAACCCCGTGGGGATCTGCGGACCCATCGGTCCGACGGAGCAACTCCCGCTCGTGGCACGGCTGGTGAATGAACTCGGGCTCGACATTCGCAGCGGGCATTTTTGGGGAATGGACGAATGGTTCGACGTGGAGACGGGCAAGGAAGTGCCCGCGTCGCACCCGCTGAGTTTCGAGAAAGCGGACCGCACGATGTGCTTCGACCGCATCCAGAAAAAGCTGCGGATGCCGGACACGAATCTGCATTTCCCCAAAGCCGACACGAGCGAGTATCGCGCAAGCTGGGACGCCGCGACGTGCGCCGTGATGCAAGGCGGGCAGGGCGATGTGAAGCATTGGGCGTTCAACGATCCGCTGCCCCGCCGTGGAAAATACAAAACAGAGCCGCCCACGCCCGAGGAGTATCGCAAACTGCCGACCCGCGTCGTCGATTTGCACCCGCTCACCATCGCGCAGAACGCGCGGACGAGTGGGGGCGGGAATATTTCGATGGTGCCGACAAAGGCCATCACGGTCGGCCCTGCGGAAACCTGGAAGGCGAAGAAGGTGTCCATTTGGCAGGCTGGCACTCACGACAATCCGTTCGGCCAGCGCCTCACGGCATTCATGATTAGCAAAGGCTTGGCGAGCGCTTGCGTGCCGATGTCACTGCTCGCCGATCATCCAAACGTGCAGTTTAACTACTACCGGGGCGGCCTCGGCTCGTGCGCGGTGGAGATGCACTAATCCCATCTCCCCTGTATAGAGAAACGTGAGCGGCATCGTATGCGGTTAGCCCCCAAGGAGGGGGGCCGTCTCGGCCCCCTGAACCACGGAGTGGTTCCCCTGTTTTCCTACGGGATTGGCGCACCTTCGGCGCGCAGGGGAACGGGACGTTCCCCCTCCTTGGGGGCTAACCACATACGGGACGCCCACCCAACCCGCCGTCCTGCCTTCACGCCGCCGGGACGCTGGCGCACAAATAGAGCACGGCCATTCGCACGGCCAAGCCGTTGGTCACTTGGTCGAGGATCACGCTACGGCCGCTGTCGGCGATGTCGCTGTCGATTTCGACCCCGCGATTGATCGGGCCTGGGTGCATGATCAAACAGTCGCTCTTGAGCCTGCTTGCGCGCTCTTTGGTGAGGCCGAAAAGCGACGTGTATTCGCCGAGCGATGGGAAATACTCCTTCCGCTGACGCTCGTGCTGGATGCGGAGGAGATTCACAACATCGACGCTTTCGAGGATGCTTTCGAGGTCGTGCGTGATAGTCACGCCGAGCGACTCCAGCGTTCGCGGAACCAGCGTGGGCGGGCCGCACAGCGTCACTTTCGCCCCGAGCTTTGTGAGCGCGTGGATGTTGGAGCGCGCGACGCGGGAAAATTGGATGTCGCCGATGATGGCCACATGGAGCCCGCTCAAATCGCCGTCCATTCGCTTCTTTGCTTCGCAGATCGTGTAAGTGTCGAGCAGCGCCTGCGTGGGATGCTCGTGCGCCCCGTCGCCCGCGTTGATGACGCTCGCGTTCAGCCGTTCCGCCAGGAAATGCGCGGCTCCCGCGCTGCTGTGTCGCAGGACGATAATGTCGGCAAGAAGCGCTTCCAGATTGCGCGCGGTGTCTTTGAGCGTCTCGCCTTTGGTCAGCGAAGACGTGGAGGCGCTGATGTTCACCACGTCGGCACTCAGTCGAAATGCGGCGAGCTCGAAACTGATGCGCGTGCGGGTGCTCGGCTCGACGAAGAAATTAACAAGCGTCTTCCCTCGCAGCGCGGGCACTTTCTTGATGTCGCGTGCGCCCACGGTTTTGAAATTGGACGCGTGCTGGAGGATGAAGCGGATTTCTTCCGCGCTGAGGTCAGCGATGGAGGTGAGGTCTTTGCGGGTCCAGTTCATGGTTTAGGAAACGTGTGCGTCGAGCCAGACGCTGTCTTTGTTGAGTGGGTCAGTCACGGCGAAGCGCACATACACGCGCTCGCCGAGCGAAGTCGGGACGTTTTTGCCTACGTAGTCTGCGCGGATGGGCAGCTCGCGGTGGCCACGGTCGATGAGCACTGCATACTGGATTCTCGCGGGGCGGCCAAAGTCGGCGAGCGCATCCATCGCGGCGCGGCAGGTGCGCCCGGTGAATGCAACATCGTCCGCCAGAATCAGCGTCCGGTTTTCCAAATCATACGGCAGCTTTGTGGCCACGACTTCCGGGACGGGGCGGCGGGACAGGTCGTCGCGGTGCATGGAGATGTCGATGACGCCGCTGTGAACCTCGGTGCCGCCGAAGCTCGAGACGAGCTTGGCGAGGCGCTCCGCGATGACGATGCCGCGGCTCGGGATGCCGATGATGGCGATTCGCCCGAGGTCGCTGTTACGCTCGATGATTTCGTGGGCGATGCGATGCAGGGTCCGCTCAATGGCGGCTGCGTCCAGGAGGAGACGTGCGGTTGGTGATGGTGGATTGCTATTCATGGTTGCGACCTTTGCGAACTCTCGGGTTCGCATTAAAAGACGCTCGCGGCGACTTATTTCATGTCTGTTTGCCAACCTGTCGTTCGCGACGCCACTTTGCCCGGTAGTTGACGATCCAACTCAATAGCGCCTTCTCAAAACCCACATCGTGTTTCGCGTTCTCGCTCAGGAACCACTTGTGCTCAAAAATGGCGTTCCTCTCCGCCAGAAACTCGCGGTAAAGAAGAGAGCCTTTCAGTAAATTGTTATCGGCGTCGCTCATGGGTTGAAATGATGCCTTAGAGTGCCTGCATTTTTCGTTCCGTCAAGCGGTCGTATTTCAGTGCTCGCTCCAGCTTAGAAGAAAAAGATTCGTTTTACCGCGTCTGCCCGATTGACCGCACAATCGTCCGCCGCTACGCCACGCATCGCACTATGAAAACAACCGTCTTCCTCTCCGCACTCATCGCCATGTCTGCCAGCGCCTTCGCACAAAACGAAGCGCCGGCCGGATTCACCGCACTCTTCAATGGCAAAGACCTCGTCGGCTGGCGTGGTGGCGATACCGCCGACCATCGCGCCTACGCCGACATGCCCGATGCAAAAAAGCAAGAGTGGACCGACGACATGCTCAAACACTGGAGAGCCGAAGGCGGAGAACTCCTCAACGACGGCCACGGCAAGTACGCCACCACCGAGAAGGACTACGGCAATTTCGAGCTCCTCGTGGAATACAACATGGCACCAAAAGGGGACTCCGGCATCTACCTGCGCAATGTCCCGCAAGTCCAGATCTGGGACCACACCGACGACGACAAAGGCGCGATGGGCCGCACGAAAGGAAGCGGCGGACTCTGGAACAACAGCCCAGGCGCGGCTGGAAAAGACCCGCTCGTCCTCGCCGACAAACCTGCAGGCGAATGGAACAAGTTCCGCATCGTCATGGTCGGCTCACGGGTAAGTGTCTGGCTGAACGACAAGATGACCGTCGATCACTCCATCCTAGAAAACTACTACGACCGCAAGAAACCCGTCCCAGCAAAAGGCCCCATCTGCCTGCAAACTCACGGCGCACCAATAAAATGGCGCAACATTTTCATCCGTGAAATCGGCAGTGAAGAAGCCAACAAGATCGTCTCCAGCAAGGGCGGCGAGGGTTTTGCTTCCATTTGGAACGGCAAGGATTTCGACGGCTGGGGCGGGCCCGTGGACCAATACGAAGTCGTCGATGGCGCAATCCGCTGCATCGCAGGAAAAGGCGGCACCATTTACAAGAAAGAAGAATACTCCGACTTTGTAGCGCGCCTCGAATTCAAGCTCCCTCCAAATGGCAACAACGGCCTCGCCATCCGCTACCCCGGTGAAGGCAACACCGCTTACGTCGGCATGATGGAAAACCAAATCCTCGCCGACGATTACAAAGGCATCGACCCACGCCAGTCGCACGGCTCCGCTTACGGAATGCTCGCCGCAGAGCGCGGCTACCAGCACCCGATTGGCGAATGGAACTTTGAGGAAGTTACCGTCAAAGGCTCCACCATCAAAGTGGAACTCAACGGCACCGTCATCCTCGACGGCGATGTTTCCAAAGTGACCGAGTTCATGGCCAAGTCCGAACACCCCGGAAAAGACCGCACGAAAGGCTTCTTCGGATTTGCTGGCCATAGCGACCCGGTAATGTTCCGAAGCATCAGCATCAAAAAGCTGCCGTAACCCTCCGCGAATAACTGAATCAAAACAACCCGGCCAATGGAAATGTGTCCGGCTGCGACAAATCGGAACGCCTGGACAAATCTGGCCACCATCGGCTCGCCATCGAACGATAAGACAAGGGTGAAGCAGCCATTTGCGGCGGGGAATTTCCTCTATCTGCTCTATTATTCGACGGACCCAAGCAATCCTGAGACGTTTTGCAACGTGGCGGAAATCGCATTTTGGAGCGGGAGCACGAAGCTGACGGGCACGCCTTTCGGCGCGAGTCCGACATGGAGTAATCTGTCGAATACTTTCGACAAGGCGCACGACGGGAATACTTCCACGTTTTACCCTTAAAACCGCAGTGGATAACCGCAAAAGAACACAAAGGATGTGATTTGCAAGGATTGGCGCACTCACTGCCTTGATGAATAGATGCCAAGCCGTGTTGGCGCATTAATGCGCTTCTTTTGTGTTCTTTGCGTTCTTTCGCGGTTAAACCAACTGCGTTTTTTAGGTTTTCGACTAAGCTTACAAGCATTTCGGATTCACAGGGCTCGACCTCGGCGCGGCCAATACGCTGAGCGTGGAAGGGTCGAATACGGCACCCATCACACAGACCGTCATATCCAAGGTGGAGACGGGCTACGGTTCCGGCACGAATACGGCAATCGCACCACGGCAACGAATGAACTCGTAGAATCTACTACGGCGATGTAAAACTCGGCTTCCGGCGCTGTTCCTACGATTTCTTCCCGCTTTTGCGCTCCGGTGTAGCCTGCGCCAATGTTGGAGATGCCCGCGTTCCGTCACAATGGTCGCCGGCTTCCCCGAGACGAGGAGCATCGGAAGGTAGGCCTCGGTTAAATATTTCTCCAGCGTGGCAGGCTCCCCAATGTGCCGCAGCGTCTGATCTTCGCGTTCAACGAGCAGCCTGCGCAATTCTTCCTGCGCCTTCGGGACTGTGTCGGCTTGGAGCGAAACCCACACCTTCTTTTTGCGCCCCTAAGTGTCCTCGACACTGATGCGGGCACAGAACAACGAATTGCGGCGGTAAAGATGGCGAACAGGACGCTTGCGGACATCCTCCACCTTCGTGTAAGTATGTTTTCGTTGTGATGAAGGATTTTGAACCATTTCAGATCATTTCAGTCCGCGTCCGTGTAGAAAAAAATGCAGCACTGTCCGGCGGGATGAAATTATCGGTTCGCAACTCTCTAATAATCAACACGCTGGGGTGGCGAAATTGGCAGACGCGCCAGATTTAGGATCTGGTTCCGCAAGGAGTATGGGTTCAAGTCCCTTCCCCAGCACTTCTCCCTCCTCCGCGAGGACGCACTATCGCGATGCTGGAACAGGACTGTCATTGCGTCCATTGTCACCGTGCAACGCGTTCCTTTTTTACTATGACCACTGCTCCAACCGCCCCGCGCTGGATGAAAAACACGCTCATTGCAGCGGGAATTTACAATCTCGTTTGGGGCGGATTCGCCGTGCTTTTTCCAAATGCCATTTTCCAGTGGCTTGCGATGCCGCTCCCAAACTATCCGCAGTTCTGGCAGTGCATTGGGATGATCGTCGGCGTGTATGGCCTCGGCTATTTGATTGCAGCGTTCGATTCCGCGCGGCACTGGCCGATTGTGCTCGTGGGGCTTTTGGGGAAAGTGCTGGGGCCGCTTGGAATGGTGGAGGCGCTCTGGAGCGGTTCCCTGCCGTGGGCTTTTGCGCTGAACTGCGTGACGAATGACCTTATCTGGTGGGTTCCATTTGCGTTGATTCTCAAACACGCACTGTCCTGCGAACTCGCGGATCCCAAGGCTGACGATATTCCCGACGAATCGGAGCTGCTGCGTGAAATTAAGACCACCTCGGGCCGGAGTCTCGTGGAGATTTCGCAAGGGCAGACTGTGCTCGTCGTCTTTCTGCGGCACTCGGGCTGCACGTTCTGCCGGGAGGCGCTCGCGGACCTTTCGTCGCGGCGGACGGAGCTGGAAAAACGAGGGGTCAAACTCGCGCTAGTTCACATGACGACTGCGGAGGCATTCGCGGCGTTTGCGGGTGGCTACGGGTTGGCCGATGTGCCGGCGATCGCGGATCCGGAGCGGCGACTTTATCGCGCGATTGGGCTGAAGCGCGGGACACTTTCGCAGTTGCTTGGATGGTCGGTTTGGGTCCGCGGCGCACGGGCGTTTTTCTCCGGGCATCGTGTGGGAAAACTACAGGGCGACGGGATGCAGATGCCGGGCACATTCATCATCCGCGATGGTGTCGTCGTGCGGCGATTCATCAACGAAACCGCGGCGGATCGGCCTGATTACGTGGAGTTCTGCGAGTTACCGAAGGCGTCGTGAGATTGGAGTATGAAGTCGCAATCCGGTCGGTTGACGGTCTATTTTGCCGAAGCTCGGGAAAATGCCAGCCAACCACCACCACAACGTTTACGTGATTCTGCTCGATGATGCCGTGGCGAAACATCCGTCGGTGCTGCGGCTGAATCCGAATCGCGATCCGGCGAAGCCATGCGTCTATGTGGGTATGACGGGCTTGCCGGTGGAGCATCGGTTCGAGAATCACAAGCACGGCTACAAATCCGCCTGGACCGTGGAAAAATACGGGCTCCGGTTCCTGCCCGAACTCTTCGCGCATTTGAACCCCATGCCTTTTGAGGCCGCTGCGCAAATGGAGAAGGACATCGCGGAGGATCTTCGGGCGCAGGGATACACCGTGACGGGCGGGACGTAGCAGATTCCATTTGCCCCGGCAGCCGCATGAGCCGATACGTTGAGCCGTATGACGATTGATCCATCTATCACGATGCAGGAACTGACGACCCGGTATCCGAGCGCGCAGCGGGCGCTCTTTCGCCGGTATCATGTCGGCGGGTGTTCGAGCTGCGGGTTCCGGCCCAATGAGACTCTCTCCGAAGTGTGCGCACGGAACGAAAATCTACCAGTCGAGGAGGTCGCAAAAACAATCCTCGAAGCCCACGAGGCGGAGGGCGATATGGAAGTCACCGTGCAGCAGGCAGCCGAGCTCGTGAAAGCCGGCAAGGCGCATTTGGTGGATGTCCGCAGCCGGGAAGAATGGGACACCGTGCATATCGAAGGAAGCACATTTCTCACGCAGGAAGTGATGCACGAAATCGGGAGCTGGCCGCGCGAGCAGCTCGTTATTTTTGTCTGCCACCACGGCGTGCGCAGCCTGGACGCTGCGGCGTATTTTGCCGGGCACGGGCTGGAAAACGCGAAGAGCATGAAGGGCGGGATCGACGTCTGGAGCTGCGAAATCGACCCTTCACTGCCACGCTACGACGTCGCCTAAACGCTATGAACGAAGACCTGCATCAGAAGATCCAAGAAACTATCGCCCAGCCAAAAAACCTCGGCGAAATGGAAAACGCCGACGCCGTGGGGACGGTGGGCAGTGCGGATTGCGGCGACATGCTGCGGATGTGGATCAAGTTCCGCGAGGAAGACGGACGCAAAGTAATTGACCGCGCCAGCTTTCAAACATTCGGCTGCGAGACAGCCATCGCGGTGGCGAGCCTCGCCACGCAGCTCATCCAGGGGAAGACGCCGGAAGAAGCGCTCGCCATGGACGGCGCGGCGCTCAGCGCTCCGCTAGGCCCGCTCCCACCCATGAAAATTCACTGCGCGCAACTCGTCGAGGGCGCGCTACGGCAGGCACTTGGCGGAGCCCCTGCTCCTGCGCCCGCAGCAAAGCCTGCGGCGATGGCTCCGACGCTGATGGACAGCTTCGGAACGGCTGCGCCGGTGAAGAAGACGATCATTCTGAAGTAGCTTTCGCGATTATATCGTAGCGCCGAGTTCGCGGGCTGCGCTGACAATTCCGGCGAGCGGGCGGCGAAGCCTTTGGACTGCGGCAGCCTGCTGCCGCTTTTCGGAGCCAGCCTGCTGGCGGTGAGTCTTTTTGCGCCCCATTGTGATGGTTGCGTTTGGCTCTGAGTGTTGGCCGCGTCCGTCCTACTCATCGCCAGCAGGCTGGCTGGAGAAAGCGGCAGCAGGCTGCCGCAGTCCAAGGCCTTCGGCGGGCTTACCCGATTTTCCCCCGCAGATCAGCAGTAGCGCCGAGTTCGCGGGCTGCGCTCACGATTCCGGCGAGCAATTGCGCCCAATCATCGCGCGCCGTTTCCCAGCCTCCGCTGAACCGGAGTGCGCGACCGGCTTCGCTCTCGGATAAGCCCATCGCGAGCATCACATGAGACGGCTTTTCCTTGCCGCTGGCACACGCCGAGCCCGTGGAGACTGCGAAGCCGAGGCGGTCGAGAACCACGACCCATCGCCGACGGCAGTCCGGACTCTCCGGCATAATCGCACAGACGGTGTTCCATAAAACGTTGTCCCGACTTCCGAGCAGTCGGACCGCCGGCAGGGCAGCGAGCAGCTCTTTTTCAAACCACACGCGATCGTCGGAGGTGCGCGGCTGGCAGGATTCGAGCGCGGCAATCATGGAAAGGATTCCGGGGACATTTTGAGTGCCTGCACGACGGCGGTCTTCTTGCGGGCCGCCAGCGAGCAACGGACGGGAGTTGGTCGGGCATTTGAGGAAGCCGACGCCGGGTGGGCCGCCGAATTTGTGCGCGCAGCCCGCGACGAAATCGCACGCGCCGAGGCCGGTTGCAGGCATTTTCCCCATCCACTGTGCTGCGTCGCAGAAGAACGGGACACCGTGATTTTCGCAGAGTGATTGAACCGCAGACCACGGCTGAAGAACGCCGGTTTCATTGTTCGCGGCCATTACGGCTACGAGCGCCGGACGGCTGTTTCGCAGCGCATCGGCGAGGTAATCCAGGTCGGTCACTCCGTCCGACGTGACGGGGAGCAATTTGTGCCGGCCCGCGAGCCACTGGTTTGCGGCTTCCAGCACACAGGGATGCTCAATGGCCGAGAGCCAGACTTCACCTTCGGCCTGAGCGATGTGGTGAAGGACGGCATTGCCCGATTCCGTCGCGCCACTGGTGAAAACGATCGCATCTGCCGCGCAGCCGAGATGCCGGGCGAGTGTTGCGCGTGCGGCATCCAGCGCGGCGTCGGCCCGCTGGCCGGGACGGTGCTGGGATGACGGGTTTGCGCCGTGTTTATCCACAGCATCGAGCCATGCGCTTTTCGCAGCGGCGCTGAGCGGATGTGTGGCGTTGTGGTCGAAATAGAGCACTGAGAGCCTTGATAGCGCCGCAATATAGTGAGCCGCAAGTCGCGATGCGTTGACACTCGCAGGCCGGGGCGGTTACGCACGGAGCGCATGAGCGATCTCGACAAATCACGTAACCGGCTTTTGGAACTCCTAAAGCGCGACTCTGTTTTCCACGGCGACTTCACCCTGGCCTCCGGGGCGAAGAGCAATATCTACGTGGACTGCCGCATTACCACGATGAACCCGGAAGCAGCCGTGCTTCTCGGCGAGGTTCTTTACGCCAAGATTCGCCACGCACTCGGGGCGCACAAACCCGTTGCAGTGGGCGGACTCACCATGGGTGCGGACCCTGTGGCGATGGCCGTGGGCATCGCATCGTGGAATGTGGACGGCGATGCGGGGCTGAAGGTTTTTTGCGTGCGCAAACAGGCGAAGGATCACGGTCAGGGAAAGCGCGTGGAGGGGAATTTCAAGGAGGGCGATCACGTCGTCGTCGTGGACGATGTCATCACGAGCGGTAAATCGACACTGCAAGCAATTGAGGCAATCGAAGCGGAAGGCGGCATCATCGATCTCGTCGCGTGCCTCGTGGATCGCGAATCCGGCGGGCGCGAAAAGTTTGCCGAGAAAGGCTTTCAGCTCATCTCCGTATTTTCCAAAGCGGAGGTTTTCGGCGCTTGAGCCCGCGCTCGACATCCACCGATTTGGGCATGTAACTCCGTGCGAATGACCAAAGGGGACGTAATTTTACCGGGAGCCGTACTCGGCGTGATGGGCAGCGGGCAGCTCGGGCGCATGTTCGCCATCGAGGCGCGCAAAATGGGGTACCGCGTCCACACGCTTTCGCCAGACTCTGATTCGCCCACGGGCCAAATCGCAGATCGCGAAGTAACCGCGAGCTACGACGACGAAGCCGCCGTGCACGACTTTGCCAAGGGTATTTCCGTGCTGACGTTTGAGTTTGAAAACGTGCCGTCGCGCACCATCGAGTGGGCCGCGGAACACTGCATCGTCCGGCCTGCGGGGCGCGTGCTCCACATCTGCCAGCATCGCTTGCGAGAGAAGGATTTCCTCGCGGGAGCCGGGCTCCCAGTTGCGCCGTTTCGCAGGGTGAGCTCCGCCGCCGAGCTCATTGCCGCCGCATCGGAAATCGGGCTTCCGGGCGTTTTGAAAACGGCGGCCTTTGGCTATGATGGTAAAGGCCAGCGCAAGCTGATGCCGGGTGACAACCTCACCGAAGCGTGGGTGCCGTTCGATGGAGCGCCTGCGGTTTTGGAAGGCTTTGTTCGATTTGAACGCGAGATTTCCGTCCTCGTCTGTCGGGGCGTGGATGGCGCGATTGCGACGTGGCCCGTGTGCGAAAACGAGCACGCCAACCACATCCTCGACATCACGTATTGCCCCGCGCGAATTCCGGAAAGTGTCGCTTCCGCGGCGCGCGCCCTCGCGGAGAGTGTGGCTCTGGCACTTGATTTGGTAGGCGTTCTCGCGGTGGAGATGTTTCTTTTGGCCGACGGCTCGATCGTGATCAACGAACTCGCGCCGCGCCCGCACAACAGCGGGCATTTTAGCTTCGACGCGAGCGTGACTTCGCAGTTTGCGCAGCAGGTCCGGACGATCTGTGGGCTTCCGCTCGGCAGCACGGATTCGATGATGCCTTCCGCCATGTCTAATCTGCTCGGCGACGTGTGGCTCGACAGCCGCACCGGCACGCCGGACTGGGCAGCAGCTCTCGCCATCCCAGGCGTTCACCTTCATCTCTACGGAAAAGCGGAGCCAAAACGGGGCCGCAAAATGGGCCACATCACCGTCACCGCAGACGATGTGGAAACAGCAGCGAAGAATGCCAGACTGGCACGCGCTGCGCTTGTTGCGTGAGCAACATCCACCACTATGCAGACCACCGTAGCATCAGCACTTTCGCCAGCCGCACTCGCCCAAGTCACGGATCCAGCGGTCAGTCTCCTCCAGGCCGGCTACCCGGTCGCGTTGCCCTCGGAGACAGTTTACGGCCTTGCTGCAGATGCGATGAATGTGAATGCCGTCCTTCGTATTTTTCAGTGCAAGGAACGCCCTCTTTTTGATCCGCTGATCGTCCACATTCCCACGATCGACTGGTTGAGTCAGCTCACCGCAATTCCGGACGAAGACTGGCCGCTGGTCGAGAAGCTCATCGGCAAATTCTGGCCGGGGCCGCTCACCATCGTCCTGCCGCGCCAGCCCCACGTTCCGGACGTAGTGACCGCGGGGCTCGACACCGTGGCCGTCCGAATGAGCGCGCATCCCGTGTTTTCCCACATCGTGAAAGCCTTCGGGAAGCCGCTCGCCGCGCCCAGCGCGAATCGATTTGGGCGCATCAGCCCGACTTGCGCTGCGGACGTGAAAGAGGAACTCGACGGACGCATCCACCTCATCGTGGACGGCGGCCGGACCAGCCTCGGAATCGAGAGCACCATCGTGCTCATCAAAAGGCAGAAGATGTATATCCTGCGAAGCGGTCCGATCGCCATCGATGAACTCGGCAAGATCGGCGAGGTCGCACAAATAGGCTCCGGAATGAAGCCGCTCGCGCCGGG
>JAYSTZ010000172.1:0-4275 GCA_043719365.1 Verrucomicrobiaceae bacterium
CGCTCCGCTACGAATCTCAACTCTCCAGTATTTGCCCCGTTGCCTGGATATTATTTCTGCGGACGAGGTAATTCGGCGAGTGGAGCTGTATTTTAACGGCGGGGCGATCGATTACCTCACGGCGGAGCAGGCGGCGGTGGTGGAAAAATGGAATGACGAATGACGGGCAGGATGACATTACTTTCTGATCACGAATGATGGATGACGTCACTCGTCATTTTATGAACACACATTTCACACCATCGCTGGCGGAGTTTTCGGAGCTGGCAAAAAAGGGAAATTTAATTCCCGTTTATGCCGAGATCATCGCGGATGCGGAGACGCCGGTCGGAGCTTTTGCGAAGATCGATGACGGCGGTTACACGTTTCTTTTTGAGAGCGTGGAGAAGATTGAGCAAACGGGACGGTTTTCGTTTTTGATCACCGGCGCACGGACGATTCTGGAAAGCCACGGGCGGACGGTGAAGGTCACGGAAAATGGCGCGACGAGGGAGTTTGAGACAGTCCGCGATCCGCTCGGAGACGTGGAGGCGCTCATGGCTCGCTACAAATACGTGCCGCTGCCGGATGAGCCTGCGGAGCTGCGCTCGCGCTTCGCCGGCGGCGCTGTCGGATATCTGAGCTATGATATGGTGCGGTTTTTCGAGCCAACGGTCGGGCCTGCTCGAAAGGACGAGCTTGGGCTTCCGGAGAGTCTGTTCGTCATTGCGGATACGGTCCTCATTTTCGACCACCTGAAGCGCCGTCTGCGCATTGTGGCCAATGCCTTTGTCGAGGGCAACGCAGATGCCGCGTACGCTGCGGCGCAGACACGAATCGCAGGTATTTTGGAAAAACTCGCGAAGCCGAATCAGCTCCCTCCTTTTCCTATCACGCCCGCCCCCGCTCCAGCGGAGTGTACGAGCAACACGACGCGCGAGGAATTCTACGGGATGATCGCGAAGTGCCACGAATATATTCACGCGGGCGACGCGTTTCAGATCGTGGTGAGCCAGCGGTTCGAGACGGAGTTTACGGGCGACCCTGTGACGCTTTATCGTGCACTGCGATTTGTGAATCCTTCGCCATATATGTTCTGCATGAAATTTGCCGGACGCTTTGCGCTGGTGGGCAGTTCGCCGGAGGTTCACGTTCGCGCCATCAACGGCAAAATCGAAATCCGCCCCATCGCAGGAACCCGTCGTCGCGGAGCCACGCCGGAAGAAGATGCCGCCAACGCAGCCGACCTGCTCGCCGACCCGAAAGAGCGCGCCGAGCATCTCATGCTCGTCGATTTGGCCCGCAACGACGTGGGCCGCGCGAGCGAGTATGCGAGCGTGAAGGTGAACGATTTCATGATTGTAGAGCGATACAGCCACGTCATGCACATCGTCAGCAACGTCGAGGGCCGCTTGCGTCCGGACCGCTCCGCTTACGACGTGATGCGGGCGACTTTCCCCGCCGGAACGGTGAGCGGCTCGCCGAAAGTGCGCGCCATGCAAGTCATTGCTGAGTTGGACCGTTCAAAGCGAAACGTCTATGCCGGAGCCGTGGGATATTTCGGGTTCGACGGCAACAGCGACTCTTGCATTGCGTTGCGCACGGCGGTTTTAAAAGACGGCAAAGCCTACGTCCAAACCGGTGCCGGAGTCGTCGCCGACAGCACGCCGGAATACGAATATCAGGAGACCGTGAACAAGGCCATGGGAGTGATGGCGGCTATCGCCCGAGCCAGACAGGCCCCGGAATAAACGGAATTCTATCACGTAGTTCACATTTTTTCCTTTGCGAAAAACGAGCCGTCGTCGTAGTAAGAGATTCCAACAAACGTTCCACCAACCACATCTATGAAAATCAAAAAACATTCCGCATTTACGCTGATCGAATTGCTCGTCGTAATTTCGATTATCGCCATCCTCGCAGGCCTTGCATTGCCCGTCTTCGCCAACGCGCAAAAGAAGGGCGCTCTCACTGCATCATTGAGCAACGCCAAACAAGTCGGCCTCGCGCTGAAAATGTATGCGAGCGACCATGATGGAATTTACCCGGTCTATACAGACCCGGCAAACCCCACGAACCGCGTGGCAACGACTGGGGAAGCGTTCCAACTGTTGATGCCGAAATACACCACAAGCAAAGCCATTTTCCTCAATAAGAAGTCCGCATGGTGCCAGGGCGCTTCCACCACACAAGATGCCTCCAACCAGAACAAGGTTCGCCAGGGTGAATGCGACTGGTCCTATGTTCGCGGGCTGAATGAACTATCCGACGCCCGCTGGCCAATTATCGCCACGGCATTCAAAGATGCCCAAGGAACCTACACAAAAGGCACGTCGAAAAAAGGCGGCGTTTGGGATGGCACCGACGCAGTGGTCGTCTTCGTTGACACCAGCGCGAAAATCGTCACGGAAGGGTCGGGGCTCTATAAGGAGAGCGACACGGTTTCGTTCGTCTCACGTCCGGACAAGTCGAAGGAGAACGCCTTCAAGCCGGTCCCTGACCAATGGCTCGACGGCGACAACATCCAGATTCTCATGCCAGAAGGTGGCAGCTAGAGTTTAGCTGGTTTTTTTCAAGAACGCCGACTCCGAAATGGAGTCGGCGTTTTTTGTGCCGAGATGGCAGTTGAAAAATTCCTGAAGAATTCTGGAATAAAAACGCATCCGAACGGGTCATACTCTCCGAACATCACGTGCGCTTGAGATTTCCGGTTGCCACAAGCAACTGGAACGCTAAACCGCAGGCAACCTTCCGGCGCAACGCCGGGCGGGGTGTTCAAAATCAAAACAACAAACAAACAAACAGACAACTAATACATGAAGAAAATCCTCACATTCGTCGCCGCAATGATCGTTTCGGCCACAGCATTCGCCGGTGAATTCGCAGACATCAGCATCGCTGATCTGAAGAAGGCCATCGCCGACAAAAAAGTCACCGTCATCGACGTGAATGGCTCCAGCTCGTTCAAAGCCGGCCACGTCCCGACGGCGATTGACTTCACGGCATCGAAGGCCGACCTCGCGTCGAAGCTTCCTGCCGACAAGGATGCACTCGTCGTCGCATATTGCGGCGGCCCATCGTGCAGCGCCTACAAAGCAGCCGCAACCGCAGCAGAAAAGCTCGGCTACAAAAACATCAAACACATGTCCGCCGGCATCTCCGGATGGAAGGGCGCTGGTGAAAAGACCGAAGCGGCCAACTAAACCTGCGGCTTAGCCAAGCTCACTAAAGACGCCTCCTGCGAAAGCAGGAGGCGTTTTTCTTTTGAATGGATTGTTGCGTGCGCGGGGGGATTGCGTTCTTTTAAATAAATCGACCAGCCACCGAAAAACGAGAGCATCCGCGAACAATGGAAACGCCGTGTCCGCAAGACCCGAGGCGACATCTACGTACGAGCCATCGGAATTCCCTACCACGTAGAAGTCGAGCCAGAGCGCGACCCGAGCAGGATAGACCACGTCTGGCTCACGATGGAGGTTCCACCCGTTGGACGCCTTACGGTCGCGATCAACACGCTATCGCTCATCAATCTCAGTGCCGGGTTTGATCCGCGGGTCCGGATGGGTATTGTCACCTCGGCCTTCAAAGAAAAGCCCGCCCCGCTTCTCCAGGACCACGCGCCGTTGGATTACACCGTGCTCGAGTCCATGCACGAAATTAACTTCGAGCCGTATGAGCCGGAGAGGATCGAAGACCTGCTCATCCGGAAATGCAATGCCGCCGTTCGCGCAGAAGTTTGGGGCGACCTGTATATCCGCGAGCACCTCGGCATCCATCAAGTCCACAGCCGTCGTGCGAGCTGTGCCATGAATAGAGACATCATCGGACGGGATGGAGGAATGCGGCTCTACTACCGCGACGGTGCTGCGGAACTCCTCCTTTTCAAATTCTGCGGACAATGAGTACACCAATCTCCCGATGGCTGGGCCGCGTCGCCTTTGAAGATGCGCTTCAAATGCAGGAAGAAATCGTCGCAAAAAAAGCTACGGACGTTTCATTGCCGGATGTAGTGCTCCTGCTCGAACACGAGTCCATCTTTACCATCGGCCGCACACCCGACCAATCGTCCCTCCGCAATCCATCGCAACTCCCCGCCCCGCTTGTTGTGATTCAGCGCGGCGGACAGGCGACGTGGCACGGACCCGGACAACTCGTGGGATATCCCCTCCTCGACCTGCGTTCGCGCGGTCAGGACCTGCACCGGCATCTGCGGGCGCTGGAGGAAATGCTCATCGAGCTTTGCAGCCATTTCGGGGTAAAAGCGGGGCGTCGCGAGGGTCTCACTGGAGTCTGGGC
>JAYSTZ010000173.1:0-1869 GCA_043719365.1 Verrucomicrobiaceae bacterium
GGATGCTGGATGGACGACCTGCGCTCGCTGCCGAAGAAGGATTATCCGTGGAGCAAATGGCATTATGTGGACGGCGAAAAAACCGCCGACGGCTCCGCATTCAAGCTCCCCGAACCGCCGCACGTCGTTTCGGCCATCGGCGAAAACATCGCGACGCTCAAGGACGCCGCCGCGACAAAAGAGAAACGTGCGGAGGCGCTCGGGCAGTTGATTCACTGGGTCGGCGACATCCATCAGCCCATGCATACGACTACCTGGAACAACGACCGCGGCGGCAATGGGTATTTAATTTACGGAGTGACGTTCAGCGACCTCGTTTCGGGGCAGTCGTCGAACCTGCACACTTACTGGGACAAGGCATTTCGTTTCGACGCAGTCGGCGGAAAAATCGTGGAGGCGTGGAAAACGCCCGCCGAACGCCCAAAGGTACCGGGCGAAGGAATCATCGCCGAGCGAGCGAAGGAAATGCTCGCCGCGCTCCCAGCAACGGTGCTCGATGAATTGAAGCTCCCGCAGGACGCCGAGGCATGGGCGAAGGAAAGTCACGTCATCGGCTGCACCAAAGCGTATCCGCCGGGCGAACATCCGACCGACATCGAAGTGAGAAAGCTCGAACCCGATTGGGTGCAAGGCTCGCGAAAAATCGCCGAGCGCCGTGTCGTTATCGCCGGACATCGGCTCGCGACGTTGCTCAATGAGCTGTTGAAGTAAAACTATCGCTCAATGCGGGTGCGAACAACAGTCGCCCCAGGTGATGCTCACCTGCGCCCAAATGCTGTGCTCGTCTCCGAATGACGGCGAATGGTCGTAGTTGTATTGCACGCCGACTTTCACCGGCAGATCTGCTGAAGGAATCCACGCGACCGCGGGGGAAATGCGCCATCGCTCGGACGACGCGGTTTCCGCCGTGCCGCTGATGTATTCGGCGCGGAGGTGGGTCTGCCATTTTCCACCGGGAAATCCGTAGCTGAGCGAGGTGTTGACACCAACCTCAGTGAACTCATCGCGGAGCGGTGGCGCGAAAGCTTCGGAATACCGCGTGATGACCTCGCCGCGCCACCGCAGAAACTCGCCCGCGCCGTGCCCGCAATGCGCGCCCGAAATCACGCCGCCGGGCTGCCAGATATATTCGCCGTAGAGCACGTAAAGCTGGGTAAATCGGTCCGCTTGATTGTGGCCCCATGCGCCCGAGATTCCGCCTTTCCATTGCGTGGTGCTCGTCGCATTAAAGGTGAGCGCATAGTCGGCCACGGCCGCCCAATCCTGAAAACGTGCGCCTTCCGCCTCGAAGAGCGGCTCGGGAAAAAGTGCTTCTTCCTCCTCCGGGCGATCCACGGGAATCGCACCGAAAGCAAGAGTGAGCCGATCTCTCCATCCACTTGGCAACGAGCGGAGAATCGGAAGCGAAAGCTCGCCGCCATAGAGCGTAAAATGATCTTCTCCGAGCAGTCGCCCGTTCGAGAGATTCTCATCCACGAAGAATGTCGCGTGATGATGCTCGGTATTATGCATTCCAAACTGCGGGTAGAAACGCCCGCCGCGAAACTGCGCATTTCCGGACAGGTCGCTGAACGTGAAGTAGTATTCTTCAAACTCATCGAACCAATGATCATCATGATCGATCTTCGCCGAATAGTTCCCGAAAAACATGATGTGCTCAGTGATTCTCACACCCAGCGAAAACTCAATCGCCTGCTGCGTAATACCGTGGCGGTCTGGATCGTGGTGCCCGACCGCCAGCGACTCAGGGTCCGTCGTCGAACTTGGGTGCAGGACAAAAAAGTTAATTCTAGGAGGGTGACCAGCGAGGCTGTTTGGAGCGGCGAGTCTTGAGGATGGGCAGGCGGGCGTTCCAGATTTGAGGGAAGT
>JAYSTZ010000174.1:0-10643 GCA_043719365.1 Verrucomicrobiaceae bacterium
CGTTTGCGCTGGCGCACGACAAACTGGCGAGCGTGCATCTCAATGATCAGAACGGGCTGAAATACGATCAGGACAAAAACTTCGGCGGAGCGAATCTGCGCGCGGCGTTTAACCAAGTGCGCGTGCTGGAGGAGAGCGGCTACGGCAGTCGTGGGGAGTTCATCGGGCTCGATGTGAAAGCGATGCGCACGCAGCGGGGTTTCCCGGTGACGGATCATTTGAAAAACAGCCGCGAGCTTTTCCTGCACCTTGTAGAGAAGTGCCGGACGATGGACCAAAAGCTCGTCGCGCAATTCCGCGACGCGCGAGATTACGAAGCGCTTGAGCTTTACATCCTGCGCCACATCATGGGCATTCGGTAACCACTCTTCCGCCCGCGAAATGCACGAAAGTGCGCGAAAATGATTTTCCTTTCGCGTCTTTTCGCGTCTTTCGCGGGCAGTAAACCATCACACATTATGAAACAATTTCGCCTCAACCGCCTTTTTAACGCCAAGTCCAACCGCTGCTTTGATGTCGCGGTGGACCATGGATTCTTCAACCAGCCCGGCTTTCTCGTCGGCATCGAAAACATCGCCAAGACCGTGCAGACGCTCGTGGCCGCGGGGCCCGATGCGATTCAGCTCACGCCGGGACAGGCGCGTCATTTGCAAGGCGTGCTCGGCCACGGCAAGCCGCGGCTGGTCCTGCGCACCGACACGGCAAACGTGTACGGCAAGGAACTGCCGAAGGCGGCGTTTAGCGCGATGATCGAAGACGCGATGCTGCAAGCGGTGCGCCTCGATGCGGCGTGCGTTTGCGTGAATCTGTTCCAAATCCCCGGCGCGCCGGAAGTCACGGAGCAGTGCATCACGAACATCCTGAAACTGAAGGTGCAAAGCGACCACTACGCGATGCCGATGATGGTGGAGCCGCTCGTTTTCCGCCCGAATTCCGAGGCCGGTGGATACATGGTGGATGGCGATGAAACGAAGATCGTCCACTTGGTCCGCCAGGCCGTGGAGTTGGGCGCCGATGTGATTAAGGCGGACCCGACGGACGATGTTTCCATTTACCACAAAGTCATTGAGGCCGCGAGTGGCATCCCCGTTCTCGTGCGTGGCGGTGGAAAGGTGAGCGACCAGGAAATCCTCGTCCGCACACAAGGCCTGCTGGCGCAAGGTGCGAGCGGAATCGTCTATGGCCGCAATATTATCCAGCACACGAACCCCGCCGGAATCGTCCGCGCGCTGATGGCCATGGTCCACGACGGTGCGAGCGTCGAGGCAGCGCTGGCGATGATTGCTTAGACTGCGGCGAGTCGCTCTGCCCGAGAAATCCGATGTTCCAATGCTCGTTCAAAACTCACCAGTTGGCGAATGAGCGCGTTGTATTGGGAATGCGCGTCGTTGTCGTGGAGCACTTCCATCATCGCATACAGCCGGTAATCGGCATTGAGGATGTCGGCTTCGATATCGGGCAATTTGATCCCACAGGTTATCATCCGGAGACTTCCAATGAGCACCATCAAAGATTCCACGGTTTCTCGCCCTGCATCAAGGTCGTCGAGCCCGGCGCGAATCAGCGATTCTCCGGGCAATCCAGACAGGACTTCGAGCAAGTCGGGGTTCATAATGATTCACGTATAGACTCAATCGCCGTGTTCGGCAATCGATTCCAACCGGTTGCGCAGCTTCGTTGCGTCAACCGCAGGATAGCGGATCAAGAGACCTTCCACCTCTCGAAACAGGTCAAGCAATCGAGCGGGAATTACCAAGCCGGCCGCGATCATGCTTTGAACATCGAGCCCGTCGCGCGGATGCAGGCGTTCGATTTTCGCGAGCGCCTGACCGTAAAAATCGTAGTGGTAAAAACTGAGCGGCCCGTGATCCGCGATAAAGACACTCCGCTCTTCCCATCCCGGAAGCGGTGGAACAAACTGATCAGGCGAGGCCAGCTCGATATTGATGTCGAGTTCGTCCTTCAATCGCGGCAGCGCCTCGAAAAATCCGAGCGGCTCGGGGTCGGCTTTCAAATCGACATTGAGGGTCATTTCGCGCCAGCCGTGGAGCACAGCCGACACTCCGCCTGTGAAATAAATCCGTCCGCGCGACTTCACGGCACGACCGAGTTCGTGCATCAGTGAGTGGATTCGAGCAAACGTCGTTTTTTCGCGCATACGAGCTCCAACTTACGTCGCTATCGCTACGCGTGCAAAGCGGACAATCATTCAATTTAACCAATCTCACTTTATGTCACAAAAAATCATCAAAATCGGAATCATCGGCGGCGGTCTTATGGGCCGCGAAATGGCGAGTGCGTTTGCGCGTTGGTGCGCGATGACGGACGTCACGGTGCGCCCCGTGCTCGCGGCGGTCGCGGACTTGAATCCAGCGACGCTGGCGTGGTTTGACTGTATCCCGAGCTGCACGCAGCGCGTGACGGACTACCACGAACTGCTCGCGAATCCCGAGATCGATGTCGTCTATGTCGCCGTGCCGCACAACCTGCACGAGAAGATTTACTGCGACGTGCTCGCGGCAGGGAAGGACCTCTTTGCGGAGAAGCCGTTCGGCATCGACCTCGCTTCGGCACAGCGCATCGCGGCAGCGGTGAAATCGAGCGGACGCTTTGTGCGTTGCAGTTCGGAGATGCCATTTTTCCCCGGTGGGCAGCGCGCTCTGGCGGTGGCAGCGAGCGGGAAAATCGGTCGGGTGCTGGAGGTCGTCTCCGGCTTTCATCACAGCAGCGACCTCGATGCAACGAAACCCGCAAACTGGAAGCGCCTCAGCGCGACGTGCGGCGAAGGTGGCGTGCTGAATGATCTGGGTATGCACGCGTGCCATCTCCCACTGCGCCTCGGCTGGAAGCCCTCGCGCGTCTATGCGCAGCTCCAGCGCGGCTACGCAACGCGTCCCGATGGGAAAGGCGGCACGGTTGCTTGCGATACGTGGGATAATGCGATGGTTCACGGCTGGGCCACAGTCGCCTGCGATGAAGTGCCCGTGCGTTTGGAAATGAAGCGTCTGATGCCCGGCGCGACGAACACTTGGTACATCGAAGTGCTCGGCACCGATGGCGGCGTCCGCTTTTCCACAGCGGAACCAAAGACGCTCTGGCTGTTTGAGCGTGGCAAAGAGCAATGGTGGAAGCGGACGGAGCTCGGCTTTAGCACACAGTTTAAAGTCGTGACGGGCGGGATTTTCGAGCCTGGATTTGCGGACGTCATTCAGCAGATGTGGGCTGCATTTCTCATGGAGCGGGCAGGGGAGCTGGGCGACCGTTTCGGCTGCGCTACTCCGGAGGAAGCTGTCGCGAGCCATGAGATTTTCGCCGCCGCGCTGGAGTCACATCGCACGGGCGCAAGCGTCCCGGTGTAGGAGCTTCGCAGGGCCGCAATGCCGGTCCTGCTTTTGATGTCTGTTTGCGAGTTGCGGTGAAGTGTGATTTGTTGGCGGAACTTCATTTTATGTCTCCAACGCTCCGTCTGTTTTCAGCTCTTGCGATTCTCGCTTCGCCCTCGTTTGCGAGGCCCGTGGAAGAGGGATTTGAGGAGACGAATTATGTCTCGGGTCTGGCCGCGCCCACGAGCATGGCGTGGGCACCTGATGGTTCGGCGAGGCTGTTTGTGACGGAGAAAACGAACGGCGTGCGCGTGGTGAAGGACGGGCAGTTACTTCCGACTCCATTCGCGACTTTTCCCACGCTCTACACGGACAGCGAGTGCGGGGTGCTGAGTGTGGTTTTTGATCCGGCGTACGCGGTTAATCGCTGGGTGTATGTGTTCGTGACGGTGTCCAACCAGGAGCAGCGGATTATGCGCTTTCGTGACGTGGAGAACGTGGGCATGGAGCGAGTGAATATCATCACCGGCCTGCCGACGCTGGGGGCGAATCACGACGGCGGTGCGATGGCATTTGGTGCGGATGGCAAGTTGTATTGGGCAATCGGCGACCTCGGCGACAAGCGCGGCGTGGATGGCGATTTACGCACGCTCGCGGCAAAAGTGGGTCGTGCGAATGCAGACGGGAGTGTTCCGGGCGACAATCCGTTTCGCGATGGAGCGGGGCCGAATAACGACTATATCTGGGCGACGGGTTTTAGGAATCCATTTACGATGACGTTGCAGCCGCGGACGGGAAAGCTGTGGGTGAATGTGGTCGGCAGCACTCCCGATGGACAGACGGAGCCGAACAGCACGCCCGGTTACGAGCAAGTGTTCGCGCTGAATCGGGCGGATGATGGCGGCTACGATGACTACGAGGGAAATCAGCCGGTTGGTGTGCGGTACACGACGCCGTTTGCCCGGCCGCTGGCGCATCCGGTGATTCAGTATAAGACGGATACTTTCGACGACTCGGGGCAGATGCGGAGCATCGATTCGGTGGAGCGGAGCGCTGGAGTGGTGACGGTGACGACGACGAGTCCGCATCCATTTCGCATCGGTCAGGCGGTGAGCGTGGATGGCTCGGGAGCGCTGAGCGGGCCTTACGTGGTTCGGTCTGTTCCTACGTCGGTTACGTTCACTGCGTCGGCAACCGGCGGTGCGGCGACTGTGTCCGGGGGAACCGCGCAGCCGCTGGTGATTGGGTCGGCGATTGCGGGCGGGACGTTTTACGAGAGCACGGCTTTTCCTGCGGAATATCGAGGAAACTTTTTTTGGTGCGACTACACCGGTGGTGTGGTCATGCGGGCGCAACTTGATGCGGCGAGCAAGCCGTTGAGCATCACGCCATTCGTGGTGGACGCGGGCTCCGTGGTTGACACTACGGTGGGTCCGGACGGTGCGTTGTATTATCTCAATATCGACTCCGGCGATGTGTGGCGGGTGTCGGCGACAAATCCCAGCGGGCTGGTGGTGACTCCGACTTCGATGCGCCTTTTGGAGGGAGGCTCAGGGGCTCTTTCCGTGCGGCTTGCCGCCGCGCCCTCGGGAAATGTGACGGTGCGAACCGATGCCGCAGATACGGACGGGCATGTGTCGGTCGCAGGCGGTGGGACGCTCACTTTCACTCCGCAGAACTGGGATGTGCCTCAACCGGTTTCGCTGGTGACACCGGTGGATGGCGATACGGACGACGATGAGGAGACCGTGGTTTTGAGCGCCGTCGGGCTGAGTCCCGTGGAGGTCAATGTGGGGATTGCGGATACGAGTGCGCTTGCTCCTGTGGTGTCGGTATCCGCGATGACACTCACGGAAGGCGCGCGTTCGCAGTCGTTCACGGTCGTACTCGCAGAGCCTCCGGCAAGGCCGGTGACGTTTGCGGTGCGGCGCGCGGCCGGGCCGGGAGGCGTAAAGATTTCCGGCGGACGGATGACGTTTAATGAGCGCAATTTCAATCGCTCAAAAACCGTTCGCGTGTCCGCGCGGCAGGACCGAAATACCGTAAATGAATCGAACACGCTGAGCATCACCGGGCGCGGCTATGAACGCCGGAATGTGGCGGTGACCGTCTTGGATAACGACCCATCTCCGCCGACATTCACGAGTGCGCCGAAGACGCAGGCGGTGGTCGGGCTTCCTTACGAATACGCGAGTGGCGCGGCGGGATTGCCGTCGCCGACGTTTGCACTGTTGGCGGGGCCGGCGGAGATGACCGTCGATCCGGCGACGGGTGCCGTGTCCTGGCCATTGCCGACGCTCGGAAGCCACACGGTGACGCTGACCGCAGACAATGGCCGCGCACCGGCTGCGCAGCAAAGCTTCACACTGGTGGTTGCTGCGGATCAAGCGCCCACGCTGGTCCTGTCGGCCCCGCACGAAGGGCAGGTGGTCGCCGGGAATCACGCGGAGTTTTTCGGCAGCGGGAGTGATGATTATCGGTGCGTGAAGGCGGAGTTTTATATCGATAGCGTGCTCGTCTTTACGGACTCGGGAACGACCGGTCATTACCATCTCCTCGGCGGTCACGGACTGTGGGACACGATGGGGCTCTCAAACGGGCCGCATATTGTGAAGATGGTCGTCTTTGATGATATCGGCCAGACCGCCACGGCCAGCGTCAATATTACCGTTGCTAACTAATCTCATGCTCAAACTGACTACTTTGATTTCCTGCCTCGCGGCTTCTGCATTCGCCCATGTCGCGGAGCCTACGGAATCTCCAAAGCTGCTTCAACCGCGGGTGACTTTGCGGGACTTGAACAGCCTGACCGAAAGCGAAGTCGTTTATCGAATGGTAGTCCCGCCGGGAGCTTCGAAATTCATGGTGAGGACCGCAGGCGGGCGAGGGGACTGTGATGTTTTCGTCCGCCGGGGCGTCCACCCGACAAGTGAGCAATACGACGAAGCGGGCACGGAATATGGAAATACCGAATTGGTCTCCATCGCTGCGCCGGAGAGCGGTGTCTGGTATGTCCTGCTGCACGCGTCTGATCCATTTGAGGGAGTGCGTTTGACTGTCGATTACACGCTGCCCAAGCACGTTGCAGCACTGCCGGTATTCACGCCTGGCCCCGGCACATTTACGGGCGCGGCAAAGATCGCGCTTCGCTCGCCGCTGGCGGATGCAAAATTGACTTTCACGATCGACGGCAGCGAGCCGACGCTCGCTTCCACGCGGTATCGGAAGCCGCTGGTGCTCGCGGCGACGACCACGGTGAAAGCGCGCGCCTTTCTAAACGATGGCACAGCGAGTCCGGTGGTAAGTGAGACTTTTGAGATCGAGCCTGCGGGAACGGAGACGGCGCTTCAAAGTGGTGTGGCCGCGGTGCATCGCTGCGGGAGTTTGGGGAGCATGAGCATTTTCAAAATCAACGTCCCCGCCGGACCGCCGCGCAAACTACAAATCGAGACAGTCGGCGGGATCGGAGCCTCGGCGCTTTACGTCCGCCACGGTGCGCCGCCGACCACCCGGCTCTATGACCGGCGCATCAACAAAACACGGAACATCGCTTCGTTCGAACGGAAGGACGCCGCTCCGGGCGACTGGTATATCGGCGTTCGGGCGCTCGGCGGGTATTCCGGGGTAGCGGTATTTGCAAACCACACCGCCGCGATCCCGGACCTCGTTGCATGGCGCGACACGTTGCAACCGTACATCACCACGGAAACGTTTGCTGCGGATGAATGCACAGTGATTGAAGGTCACATCACGGAAGGCACGCACAGGCTGCTGCGGTTCAGCACAGAGTCCCGCAATATCGGCGGGGCGGATTTGGTGATTGGTTCGCCGGTGGGGAATCCGAACTTTGAATTCGCCGAATGCCACGGGCACTACCACTTTCTCGGCTTCGCACGGTATCGGCTTCTCGACTCGCTGGGCGGTGTCGCGGCGGTGGGGAGAAAGGTCAGCTTTTGTCTGGAAGACATCGTGCGCTGGAATCTCTCCGCGAGCGAAAATACGAAGTTCACCTGCGATGCGCAGGGCATCCAGGAAGGCTGGTCCGACATTTACGATAGCGGCCTCGAAGGGCAGTGGGTGGATATCACGGGCGTGCCTGCCGGGGACTACATCCTCGAAGTCACTATGAATCCCGACCATGTCTTGCTGGAAGGCGACTACACGAATAACGTGACAACGCTGCCGGTGACAATTCCTCCGCCGTAATGAATCGTACCGACGTCCATGGATGAGCGCGTGCGGGTGTGTGGGGTGTGATTAAAAGTGGAGTTATCCGAAGCCCGGAGAAAGTAGCCCGTGAATCGGAGGTAGCCTTAGAGGCAATCCCGTCGCAGCTTCACACCACCCGCGAAGCGGCGCTTCGATTGATTGGTCGCTTCGCGAGTCATATTCAGCCGCGAAGGGACTCGCGAGCTACTTTGCGCTTCGCGCTATTCCACTTTTAATCGCTCCCGGGTGTGTGATTAATTCTACTTTGTTAGCGCTTTGAAACCGCAGAGGCACGATGGACGCAGACGATGAAATTCTGCGGAAATTCTCTGCGTCGATCATGCCTTTGCGGTTCTTTCCGACGGGATCCGGGAAATGTCACAATGCAGAATTAAAACGGCGGATGAGCGCTACTCGGGCAGGACCTGAGTCACGAGCCGGTCCACTCCCTCGCGGGCGAAGTCGCTGGCGGGATAGAGCTTTTGGGCTTTGAGATAGTGAGAGAGGCTCGATCCGACTTGGGTTTTCTTTTCGAGTTCCTCGGCGGTGCGGATGGTTTTGACGAAGTCGCTTGCGCGGGTGGTCATGTCGGCGCGGCGTTGGTTGAGGGTCGAGTCGTCGGGGTATTTTGCCCACGTTTTTTCGAGGCTCTCCCATGCGCCGGCGTGGTTGCCTTGGCGGGCCATTTCGTCGGCGGTGAGGACGGAGCGTTCGATGGCCTCCATGTCGGTCTTGATTCGTTTCAGTGTTTCCAGGCGCTCCGGGCTGAGCTGGACCGCTGTGCCATACCGGAAAATGTCGTTGAAGATTTGCCGGTGGTTGCGCTGGCTCACGAGTTGGTCGAACTCCAGCAGCGTCTTCTGCATCACGTCGCCCTGTTTGTTGAGCTGGCCGAAGACTTCTTTGTATTCGGGGTTTCCGGGCCAGATCATCGCGGCCTCGGTGAGGTTCTTTTCTAAAGCGGGCTGGTCGTTGTTGAGCGCGGCTTTGCGGGCGAGGGCGAGTTTGCCGCCGGCTTCGATTTTTGCGCCCTCGATGCGGGCCGTGGGCTTGGAATCATCGAAGTCCGAAGCGGCTTCTTTCATTTCTTTCACGAGCTTTTCCGCGCGCTCGTAGTCACGCACGTCGATGGCGGAGATGAGCTGGAATCCCTTTTGCGAGAAGGCGAGGCATTTGCGCTTTTGCTCGCGGGGGATGAGGCGAATCTCGGGCATGTATTCGCCGGTGACGAATGATTCCTGGAGCCGGTTAGTGGCGCTGTAGATCTCGCCCTTTTCTACGAGGAAAGCGAACGACTTTGAGCCTTCGCGGATGTCGCGAATGGCTTCGTTGGCCATGGAGTCGAGGATGCTCACCGTGGGCGGAGTGCCGGTGCTTTTTTGGAAAAGGTCCATCGCGTCTTTGCCGAGATTCAGCTTCGTATCGCCGTCTGTGAACAGCGCACGGTAAAAGCGCGAGGCCATCAGCACATGCTGGAAGCGGCGCTGGAGGAAGTATTGGACCATGAGCCCCTGAAACTCGACTTTGGCCTGAAGCTCGGAGAGTTCGCGCTTGATCTGATTAGCCTTCGTGACGGCTTCACCTTCGACGATGCGCTTGGTGATGGAGGTCATGCGGATGTCGGAGTCCGTTACGCCAGCGCTGTTGTTCGGCGCCGGTGCTCCTTTTGCTGCCTTGCCGGCGCTCTTGGGCTGCTTTTCGAGTTCACGGTCGCGTGCCGCCATTTGGAGATTCCACTCGTTGCGCTTGCGCTCGGTATCGAGCGTCTCATTCGCCATCATCAGCCGCGACTGATTGCGCTGGGCCTGCCAGACGGAATACACGGCGTCCGCGAGAGAGGAGCAGAGCCGGGCATCGATGTCGTAGCGCGAGGCGTAAGGGAGGAGCTTGAATGCGGCGTCCACATTTTGCGGGGTGGCCTGTCCGGGCTGGAGGAGGAAAAGCACACGGTCGATGTAGGCGCGATACTCGGTGTCTTCCTTGGAGGTGGCTTCGGGGGCGTTGAGGTATTTTTCGAAGCGGGCCTGAAAGACGCGGTTGTTCGCGACGTTCCAGTTTTTGCCGTTGAAGGTCATCACTTCCGAGCCGGGATCGAGCACGGGCACTTCCTGGCCGAATGGCGATTGCGGGGGCTTGGCGCCGGAAGCGGGAGCGCTTTGGCCAATCGGCGCAGACTGACCAATGGGAGCCGCTGGGGCGGGTGCCGGCGCATCGGGCACTTGAGCATGGGCGAGACTCGCCGCGAGCAGGGCGACGATGAGGCGTGGAGCGTGTGAGTTCATGGGATTTAGACTTTCTTGGCGTCAACGGCTTTAAGGATGCCCTTATCGCCGACTTCGATTTTGAAAAGAAAACGCTGCCCCTTTTGGATGTTCACATCCCGGAGTTCCGCAGGGATTAAAAGGCTGACGGGCTCGCCATTGACCTCGACGGTGAAGAGCCGTGCGCTTTGTACGAAGCGCAACTGGTCGCCGACGACGGCTTCCATTTTGTAGCTGTTGCCGCGCAGGGAATTGGAGTTCTGCATGTAGTCGCCGACGGGGAATACGGTGAGCGTGCGGTAGGGGTCGGTCACGCCGCCTTTGAGCATGAATCCGCCCGCGATCGCACCTGCCGCAATCACTGCGACGATGATAAACCAAATTGGATTTGTGGAAGAACTGGCGCGTCTAGCCATAGGATTTCAAGGTATGAGCCGCAGTGGTGCTTGGCAAAAGATTTCCTAGTTATTCCGAGTCGGATTCCGGGGACTGCATCGTGAACTTGGGAATGCGGACCACGACGGGCTGGCCTTCTTCCGTGAGGCCGATAAACGCGCCTTCCGCAACGCTGTCGCTGGAAATGACGTGGTAGCTGTTGTAGGAGAAATTCTGCCCCGGCTCGAGCTTGGGCGTTTGCCCTACGACGCCGTCGCCTTCTACTACGATCGTCTCGCCTACTGCATCGGTGACGACCCATTTCCGCCCACGGATGGTGACGGTTTCCGCAGACTGGTTGTGGATGGTGATGAAGTAGGCAAAAGGGAACGGCTTGTCCGGTGGCGCATCGAGATGCGGCATGAACGCAACACGGTCCACGGTCACGGAAAGTCCATCGAGTTCAGCAAACGAA
>JAYSTZ010000175.1:0-4271 GCA_043719365.1 Verrucomicrobiaceae bacterium
TCCGTAGTCTTTCTCTACCTTCTTAATGGTGTGATCGGTCGTCTGCTGCTGCGGCTCTTGGTCGGACATAGGTAATTTTATGGGTAAAATGAAACGGTCGGGAATGTAGCAGCGCGTCAGGGTGGCTCAATCCCTATTTTTGGGAAACCCACATTATATTGTGTGATTTACCCGTTCCGTTGGGGATTCTGCCCCTACTTATCGACAGACGGCCCTTTTGGTTCGAGTTCTACGGCACTTGCTCGACTTTTAACCTCCAAAAGAACCGCGAACCCGCTGCTGGATCGGTGAGCGTGATAGTTTGGGTCGCGGTGTTTTCGTCGGCCGTGACGCCATTTTCGGTGATGAGGCCTGTGGCGAGGTCGTATCGGTAGATTTCGAGCCATCCCGCACCGTTCGCGAGGTCGCTGCTGCGTTGGACGATGTAACGGAGGTCTGCCGCGCCGGAGCGAAAGGGGAACGTGAATTGTCGGGGCGCGACGCTGCCGGGGAGGGTCATCGCGAAAGGGCTCGGGCTTGCGGTGGTTGCGGCCGTTCGAGTGGCGTATTCGAGGCCGTTGAGCAGGCCGTCTCCGTCGGTGTCGGCGGAAAATGCGAGGGCTGTGCCCGCAGTATCGAGTGCCCAGATGGAGAATGTGAATGCGAGTTCGTCTGCGCCGATGTCCACACGGTTGTTCGAGACGCGATTCTTTCCGAAGAAGTCTTTTTCTCCGGCCGCGGGCGTAAATGGAGCACCGGCACTGTCGCCGGCGTCGCGGAGCGGTGAGGTGCGGATGATTGCAAACTCGCTCGCGGGCGATGTGCTGGCGGGGGTTGCGTTCACGAGACCGATTGCTCCGTTGGAAAACGTGGAGTTTGCATCCTTGCTGACACCCGCCGCAGCGCGCCATGTGGCAAACGTGCTGTAGGCCACATTGTTCCAGTAAAACTCGATGCTTCCTCCGACAGGCCCTTTGTAGAAGTTCCGGTCGATTGCTCCGGCGGCGATACTTCCCGGTGTGCTCGTCTTCAGAACGAACTGCGCAAAGGCCGCCGTGCTCGCCATCAAATTGCGCTGGATGGTGATATTGCTCACGTTTTCCTGAATGGAAAACTGCCCGCCGCCCGTGGCGGTCGTGTCGTTGTCGTAGAGTGTGTTGTTGGTGAAGGCGCAGTTGCTTGCGCCGCCATTCGTTGGCCCGGAGCCGCCGGTCACAATGCCGCCGACGTGGCAGTGATGCAGGAGATTGTTGCGCACCGTCACGTTCGTCACGAGCTTGCCCGTGTTTTCGCTGCCGACGGAAATCGCGTAGTTGCAAAGATAGACGTGGTTTCGCTCCAGCACGATGTCGCGCCCGCCGTCCACATAAAGGCCCGGCGCGGAGCGTGTGCTATTGGCCCCGCCGGTAGTGAAATTGCCGCCGTAAGCCGGGTTAAACTTCGAGTCCACGTTGTAGATCACGTTGCCCGTGCAGACCCCGAACCGCGCCTGATCGAGCGCCGGGTTCGTGTTGGTGCCCTCAAATCCGATGAAATCGATGCCGATGTTGTTGCAGTCGTGAACGGTGTTTCCCGTCACTCGGAAATTCGTGACGTTTCCATTGAGCACCACGGATTCGCTCGCGCCCGTGCGGAGCGTGTGAATCTCGTTTGCATCGAGAATGAGCCCATCGATTGCCGTGGCGCTGTCGCCATAAATGAGGATGCCGAACCCATTCGCCCCGAAATCATTCAGCGTCGGACAGCTCTGCCAGATGTCGTGGACTTTGCAGTTCCGGATTGCGATTCCCGCTCCGTTGCCGCCGACATAAATACCAATCGGCACCTTCGCCTTTTGCTGCGCAGCGCTTCCCGTCGTCTTGCAGTTGCGAAACTCCAGATTCTCCAGCGTCACGTAGTCGCTGTTCTGGAGGGAAAACAGCGCGATATTTCCCGACTCGCCCACCGCGATGGTCGTCTCGATCGCGGCTATAGGATCGCCCGGATACGTCTTGAAAACAATCGGTGCGCTTGCAGTGCCGTCGCGGCCCGTGACACTCACTCGCTCGGCATAAACGCCCCCGTTTCCCCGGATGAAAACCGTATCCCCAGCGACTACGAGCCCTGCCGCTTTTTGCACGGTGCGCCACGGCTGCGCGAGTGTGCCGGGATTGGTGTCGAGACCCGCCGTGCTCACATAATAATCCGCAGCAGACGCAGTCACGGTGAGGAGCAGAGCAGATGAGAAGTGATTGAAAAAGCGGAGCGGCATGTTGCCACCAAAGGAACGCGTCGGTGGCCTTTGCGCAAGACGGTTCAGCCCGAGACCGGCGCTCCGCCGAACGAAAAATGGATACGGAATGCTGGGAGTAGCCTGCATTCCACAATCTTTATGCCGCCCATTTTTATGCCAAAACGGAGCCTCTCATTTGGCATAAAGATGGCGGGCATAAAAATGGGCGCGGGCTGCCGATGGCCCGATTCGGAGCACGGGCGGCTCGGTTGCTCGTCGGTTCTGGGCACGCCGGGTTTCGGTGAATTGAGAAACTATCGGTTGCCGCACGCGCGCCCACCGATTACAAGGCCCGTTCTTTTCAACGAAACCAACACACAACTACTCAATACCATGCCAATCGCAGTCGGAACCAAAGCACCTGATTTCACACTCAAATCCAAAGCCGCAAACGGCCTCGTGGACGTCACCCTCTCGGCCAATTTCGGCCAGAAGAACACCGTCATCCTTTTCTTCCCGCTCGCATTCACTGGAGTGTGTACGGAAGAGTTTTGCGACGTAACACAAGGCATCGCAGGCTACGCCGACATCGGCGCAGAGGTCATCGGCATTAGCGTCGATAGCCCGTTCGCACAGGAAGCGTGGGCGAAGAAAGAGAACATCACCGTCCAGCTCGTCAGCGACCTCGATAAGCAGATCACCGCAGCATACGGCGTCGAATTCCCCGGCCTCGCAGGCATCGGCCTGACCAGCGCACGCGCGGCATTCGTTGTCGATAAAAACGGCGTCGTCCAGTACGCGGAGCAAACTCCGACTCCCAAGGATTTGCCGAACTTCGCGGCGATCAAAGCCAAGCTCGCAGAGTTGAAGTAACACCCCGGGCAACTTCGGAATTTATAAAGCGCGGGGAGGACTTGATTCTCCCCGCGCTTTTGTCCTTTAAAGCAGACATGCAATCACTCACGCAGCACCTCACAGCGGGCCACGAGCTCGCATCCGCGCAGATCGAGCAGGCTGTAGCTGCGTTGATTTCTGAGGATGTTCGCGCGGAGGGGAAGATGGATTTCCTCAAGGCGCTGCGTGCAAAAGGCGAGACGGCAGGGGAGCTGGCGGGTTTCGCAAACTCCCTGCTCAAGCACGCTGTCACGCCTTTGCTCGACCGCTCGGCGCTCGCGGGCCCGACGCTCGATGTGTGCGGGACGGGTGGGGACAAGCAGGGTTTCTTTAATGTCTCCACGACCGTGATGTTTGTCGCCGCCGCCGCTGGCGCGTGCGTGATGAAACACGGCAATCGCTCCGTCACCTCCAAGACCGGAGCCGCCGATGTTCTGGAGGAACTCGGCGTGAAAATAGACCTCAACCCCGAACAACTTCGCGAGGCGCTGGAGCGTCACGGCGTCGCCTTCATTTTCGCCCGGACGTATCATCCGGCATTCGCAGCCATCGGCCCGGTCCGCGCAGCGCTTGCGAAAGAAGGATTCTCCACCATCTTCAATCTCCTCGGTCCGCTGCTGAATCCCGCGAAGCCCGATTTTCAGCTCGTGGGCACATACAGCGCAGACCTCCTGCCGACCTACGCAGCCGCTCTTCGCACGCTCGGTCGCAAAGGCGCATGGGCAGTCCACGGCAACGGCACGGACGAACTCACCCTCACCGGATCGAGCCACATCACCGACATCAACGGCGAGAGCTTCACGATCAATCCTGTCGATCTCGGCCTCGCCGAATGCGCACCAGCCGACCTGCTCGGCGGCGAACGCGCGGAGAATGCGCAGATCGTCACCAGCATCCTCGACCGCAGCGATCGCGGACACCGCCGCAACATGGTCCTGCTCAACACAGGTGCCGCGCTGACGGTCGCCGGCATCGCGCCCGACATCGCCAGCGGAATCGCAAAAGCCGCCGAGGCCATCGACAGCGGCAAAGCACTCGCAAAGCTCAACGCCCTGCGGGCGAGCTGACCACCCTCCTAAGGTCGCACGACCCGCACGCGCATGAACCGCCCGGCGGCATCCGTGATGTTCACGGTGTCGCGGATTTCCACCGTCTTCACACCCGGCGTCGCGTCGTCGCCGCTCAC
>JAYSTZ010000176.1:0-28269 GCA_043719365.1 Verrucomicrobiaceae bacterium
AAGATTGCCGAAATCAAAGTTCCGGCGTGACCGATGCCGATCCAGAACACGAAGTTCGTGATGTCCCACGCCCAACCGAACGGCTGGTTTTCACCCCACACACCGACGCCGTTTCCGACCTGGTATGCGAGCAATGTTGGAACGAGGAGCGCGATCGGCGTGAACAGGAAGAATGCAATCCACCAGTAACGGCGGGTTTTTTCTTCGCAGATGGAGGCCACGTTTTCCGTGATCCAGGCGAGTGATTTGTTGTCATTGACCAACGGAATCTTTGCGAGTTCCGGCGGGCAATGCAGGACGACGATTCCGTCCTCAGATGTGTTGTGTGCAGCGGAGGCCATTTAAGCTGTTGCTCCTTCCTCAAGCGGCTGGCTCCATTTCGGCATGGCCAGATTTGGGTTCATGATTCGGGCGAGATAATGCACACGCGGCTTGATGCCGAGGTAGTCGAACACCCGGTATGCGCGTGTGTTTTCGATGTCGCGGTTGACGGCGCTCTTCGCGTCGGCCTTATTACCAAACGTGATAGCTCCGGTCGGACAGACTTGCTGACAGGCGACTTTGAAGGCATCCGTCGGCACCTGGACGTTGTCGCTGTCCTTGGCTTTTACCTTGGCTGCGATCTTCGCTTCCTGGACGCGCTGCACGCAGAACGTGCATTTCTCCATGACGCCGCGCATACGGACGGTGACGTTCGGATTTTTCGAGAGCTTGAGCGTATCCGCCATGCCCTTTTCGTTCACGAGGTTTTGGCGGAAATACTTGTCCTTCTGCCGCTCGTTGAAGTCGAAGAAGTTGAAGCGTCGCACCTTAAATGGACAGTTGTTTGCGCAATACCGAGTTCCGATGCAACGATTGTAGGCCATTACATTAATGCCGTCGTCGCTATGGACAGTGGCATTGACGGGGCAGACCGTTTCACAGGGAGCGTTTTCGCAATGCTGGCAAGGCATCGGCTGCATCACCATGCGGGCTTCGGCGAGGTTAAACGACTTGTCCTCACGCGAGTTCATCGGCGTCGCGAAGTAGCGATCCATACGAATCCAGTGGAGTTCGCGGCCTTCGATGACCTGCTCTTTACCGACAACAGGAATGTTGTTCTCGCTCTGGCAGGCAATCATGCAAGCCGAGCAACCGGTGCAGACCGAAAGGTCCACGGCCATCGCCCACTGATGATTTTTGTCGTTCAGCGGCGGATGCGTGTAGGCACTTTGAGTGACCGGGTATCCGAGGTCGTCAACCTTCTCGGCGTGCGAGTCCATCGCGTTGTGCTTATGCAGCCAGTCTTTGTCGCGAGCGTTAAACTTCGGGTCGATGCTCTCGCGGTAAACGTCAGGTCCGCGTCCTTCAAGCGCGCCGTGCTCCTGCGTGACAGCCAGTTTGTAAACCGCGCGGCTCGTTTTCTTCACGCTCGCAGTGGCGACGTAATGATTTGCCGATGTGCGGAGCGGGTAG
This sequence comes from Verrucomicrobiaceae bacterium, assembly GCA_043719365.1. GTDB lineage: Bacteria > Verrucomicrobiota > Verrucomicrobiia > Chthoniobacterales > Chthoniobacteraceae > SXWH01. The sequence goes on from JAYSTZ010000176.1 coordinate 1,456, forward strand.
GCGTTGAAGCCAACCGTGCCTTTGTTCGAAAACCATCCGCCGTGGGACATATAGTTTCCGCGGCGACCGCCAACGCGACCTTCACTTCCGCGGCCATATCCGAGTGCAATCGTGATGCTTCCGTCTGCCGTGCCCGGGATGATGACGGCTGGGATTTCCAGCACCGCGCCATTGGCTTCGATGGACAGGAAAGTGCCGTTGTCGAAATTCAGCCGTCCGTCGCCCAGCTTCGCGCCGAGTCCGAGTTTTTCTGCGGTTGCAGGGCTGATGATTGCGGCGTTGTCCCAAGTGATCTTGGTGATTGGATCTGGAAGCTCCTGAATCCAAGCGTTGTTGGCAAAGCGTCCGTCGTCCACCTTTGCACAAGGCGCAAAAACGACTTCAAACTCGGCATCTGAAACCTTGTATCCCTCGGCCAGCTTCTGCGCGCCGTCGGCATTGAACGCGAGTGGCTCTTTTGCAGAAGGGTTTGGCAAGAATCCGTCGTGAAGGAACTTCGCCCACGAGACCGCATCGATGCCGCGTGCGACACCGTTGAATGTCTCCTGAACCAGCTCCAGTCCGTCCGATTTCTTGCCGGTTGCGATAAAGTTGAGGAGCTGAATTTCAGACCATCCACCGAAGAGCGGCAGGATCATCGGCTGCTGGGAAAGGTAGCTTCCATCGGAAGCCGTTCCATCGCCCCAAGCTTCGAGGTAATGCGCGGCAGGGACGTGCCATTTCACAAAGTTACGCTTCACAACTTCGCCGCCCTTGTCTTCCTCAATCGAGTAGGTCGTCTCGTCTTCGTAGTATCCGTGGCGGACCACTTCGGCTCCCGCGAGCAACTCGCCGAATTTCAAATCCGCAGGAGCGTTATAAGCTGGGTTGCCGCCTAAAATGAACAGCGTCTTGATTGCACTCGGACCGTGCGCGGATACCGCCAAAAGCTCCTGGAGCTTTGCTTTCCGGACTGCATTTTCTTCTACGAGCTTATCAACGCGAGCCTTCTTCTGCTCCGCCGTCTCCAAGCCCAGCTTCACCGCCAAATCCTGAATCGTCGCGCCGCCGCCGTGGCCGTGCGTCTTGCGACCGATGATTGTTTCACCGAGCGCGCCGAGTGCTGCATTGATCGCGTGTCCGAGCGCCTGCACCGCTGCTGGCTGGCGATAGCCGACAAGCACAAGCGCCTTGCCCTTTTGCGCGACCAAATCCTTCGCGGCTTCCGCGACCCACGTCGCCGATTGCTCGGAGAGCGCCGATGCTGCAAACTTGCCGAGGACAGCGCTCAGAGCCGTATCATTCGTGGCCGCAGCAATCGCTTTCGCAAAAGCAACCGCCACCGCGCCGACCTTGCCGGCCTGCGAACGAAGGCGATGATCCGCCATTCCGCCGGTCGTCGTGTAACGATTCTCGACGACGTAAAGCCGGTTCATTTTCTGCTCGGGCTTGCGACGCGCAGAGAAAGCACGGATGCCTTCGAGACGCCCTTCGTCAAATCCAAGGAAATCGCAATCGAGCGACAAAATCACATCCGCCTTATCGATCTGCGGCACCGCACGGAATCCGTCACCAAAAACCGCATTGCTTGCGGTTGAAGCCTCCGAACCGCCCAACGGCTCGTAAGTGACCCACATCGCCTTCGGCAGCTTTGCCGCGACCGCTTTCTGAAGACGCCCGTAGGTTGGCGAAGTGAAATGCTCGCTAAGGAACGCAATCCCCTCCCCGTCTCCCGCCTTCGCGATGGCGTCGGCCAGCCATTTCGTGAATTCCGCCTCGCTCGACTCCTTGCCGGCGTGCTGGAAAAGGCGCGAACGGTCCGGATCGTAAAGGTCCAGCAGCGAAGCCTGTGTCTGAGTATCCGTCGCGCCCTTACTCGTGGCGTGACCGGGATTTCCATCGACCTTCGTCGGACGGCCATCATGCGTCGTAGCCACCAAGGGAATGGCCCCGCGACGATGCGGTCGCGAAGTTGCGTAAAAAATCGGTTTTCCGGGGACACTCCATTCGGAACTCTGGGCGAAAGGAACCAGCGTCTTCTCCTCGCGGCGGCACGCGCTCAGCGACAGTCCGGCGAGCGCGGCACTCGCCGCCATATACTTCATGAAGCCACGGCGACCCACTTCGGAATTCAGCTCATGCGAGCCCGGCTGGAACTCTCGTGCCTGCCATTCCTTGAATTCGGGTGTCTTAGCCAGTTGCCCAAAGCTGCGCCAATACTGCGGCCCATTGGCTTCTTCCTGCGGATGTTCGAAAACTCTTTTACTCATTTGTCAGGGTCGGTTAGCGGTGGCAGCCAGCGCAATTGCTGTCTGGCGGATGCACCCCGCGCAGATCTCTGAAGTGTGCCCCCATGATGTCCTGGGCGTTTGCAGGCGTCAGCTTTGTGCCCGCCTTAAGCTTCAAATCTTCCGGCTTTTTGCCGAGCAACGCCGCGAGTTCCGTCGCATCCGTCGGCGCCTTCCAGCCAAGGTCCGTGACCTTGTCGAGCGGCCGCAATTCGCCTTGCGGATTGCGATGGCAGTCCACGCAAAACTCCATCGTCAGCGACTTTGCCTGATAGACGACGTCCATTTGGTCAACGCGCCCGTGGCACGTCACGCAAGAAACGCCACGGTTGATATGAACCGCGTGGTTAAAATACGCGTAGTCCGGTGTCTTATGAATCTGCACCCACGGCACACCTTTGCCACTAGCCCAAGCTTGGCGCAGCGGTTCGAGCTTCGGATTATCCTTCTGCACCTGCGAATGGCAACTCATGCAAACCTGCGACGACGGCAAATTCGAGTGCGCCGCAGTCTCCACGAAGCTGTGGCAAAACCGGCAATCAATCCCAAGCTGTCCCGAGTGAACTTTGTGGGAGAACGGAATCGGCTGGGCGGGCTGGTAGCCGATTTTCGTATATTTCGGCGTGAAATAATACCACACGGACCCCGCTGCGGCTGTGGCAAAAGCCCCAATCACAAGGAGAATTTTAAGCGGAACGAGGTTCGCCCCGCGCTGGAAAATCTGCGGCATCGGTCAGTAGATATGGTGGAAAAAGTCAGTCACTTTTCGTCGAAACGGACGGCACTTTGGGAAAAACGGAGATGTGATGCAAGGACTTTGTGAAAAATTTCACAAGCTTCATCCCGATTGCTAATCCAGAGACGAAACAGATCCCCGGCGATCGTCAACTACGTCAAAAGATGCCAACGCGGTCCGCGAGGCAGTAAGTCGCGACCATCGCGGCGCTGAGACCTCGCCCGACTCCATTTCGCGTCTTCTATCACTCAAAGGTTGGGCAACAAGGTCAGTTTCTCCCTCGAAAATCGCCGCTTGTGCGTCCGCAGACGAAGCCTCTGCCGTATCAGTTCCGGCCTGCTTTTACTCCACAATCCGACTGGTCCGCGAACTTCACCAAACCACAGGGAGCCGCCCAGACAGCCCGGCGAGACTCTCATTTCCACCCGGCCAAACCACCACAGTACGAAAATTCAGGACGTCATCCACCGGTCGAGCGGCACCCTTTTTAAAATTCCACCTTCCCTCTTCCTGCGGTGCTTTTCCGTGGGCAATCCTGCGACTTTTACTCCGCCGCTTTCGTAATGGAAATGTCCGCTTTGTAGCTCCCGAAAACGCTCAACACCAACAACCCGCCGTGCTCGCCTTCCTTGTGCGCGGTCACCGCTACAGGGGCGGCGCTTCCGCTGGCGTCGGTCTTTACGAGCGGGACTTTCAGTAGTGAATCCTTGCCTGCGGAGGTCAGCGCAAGCTCCAGCGCACCGGCGTCCGATTTCGAGACGGAGAGGTAATAGACCTCTACAGACTTTGTTCCTTGATCACCCGCCACTTTGACCGTGCGCAACTTCGCGGAATCCGCTGCGGCTCCGTTGATGGACGGCACCACTTTGTGCATCCAGAGCTGACCGATTGCCGTCGGCTTATCCGTCGCCGCTGCGAGAAGTTCCGATGTGAGTTTCTTCTCGGGGATGACAATGAGCGCTGCCTCGCCACCCTTGATTCCGGCAACTTTCTCCGTGTCGAGTTCCGTGACAAACGGCGCATCCGCCGGCGCTCCGTATTGCGAGAGAATGACACGGGCGATCTTGCCCGCCGCCTCCTGGTCGATGGGCTGGATTTCAGCAGCGACGGAAGAAGCGATGGTGACTGCGAGGATGGTGAAGATTGTTTTCATCGCATCAAAGGACGCGGCTGATGCGGGAATCGTTACGGTGGATCCACTCACTGTCACCTTCAGTTGCTGCTGGGTCCGGTGTGTGTGAATCCCGTGTGCGCAAAATGGGGGATGCGGACAAGGCGGGTGGGTGACTCGTGACGCCGCCCAAGTTCTACTGAAACTCGTGGATCGCGTTGCTCTCGTAGGCGGCGATCAGTTTCTCGAGTGCGGCGATTTCGTTGCGGAGGCGCTCGCCGCATTCGGTGTCGGCTACGGTGCGGGGGTGGGGGTAGGTGCGGATTTGCTCGATGGTGGGGATGATGTCCGCGCCGTCGTGGATGGCGTCGGAGACGCTCTCGAAATGGTGGTGCAGCGCAAGCGAGGTGCGCTCGGCGTCGAGCACGAGCGTGTAGCCTTTGTCGCCGTAGGCTTCGGAGAATGCGCCGTCTATCGTGACGGCCTGGCCGCTGCGTTTCAGCGGTGATTCGCCCTGCGCGATTTTCACCGGGACGTGGCCGTTCACGATGAGCCCGCGCTCGGGGTCGCAGCCGAATTCGGCGAGCACTTTCTGGCAGAACCACGGCTCGTGGATCAGCTCAAAGTAGGGGTTCTTGGTCTCGTGGTGCGTGTGTTTGTCGGCGATGAAGTAGCCTTCGAGCGTGGTCATCTTGTCCTTGCCGAAGAGCGGCGAGAGCGGGCTGCCCCACAGGTACCAGAGCAGGTCGAGGCACTGCGGGTCGTTGGTGCGGACGGCGCGTTGGACGACGAGGTTCAGCTCGTCGAAAAGCGCGCGGCCCCGCAGTTCGCGCCCGTTGATTTCCATGGGCAGAAACTCGCCCTTTGCATCCACGGGGATGCAGGCGTGGAAGATGAGGTTCTCGTCGCGCCGCAGCCACATCGACCCTTTTTGCGCGAGGAAACGCATCTGCTGCCAGAGCACGGGGCTTTGCAAAAAGGAGCGCCGCAGCCGCTCGATGCACGCTTGCTCGTCGGGGCTGAGGGCGTTCGGGTTTGTCCAGTCCATCGTGGGCAAGTGCGTATCCACGAGCAGGTGAGTTTTGCCTTCGAGGGTGATGGTCCCGGCCTTCGGATCAATGAGCGGGAGAAGGTCGCGGTGGGCGAGGCGGAACTGCGGGTTGCGGGCGATGAGCTGGCCTTCGAGCTTGAACTGGATGATGGCGATGGCCTTTTGCATCCGCGCCATTTGCAGCGGCTCGCGCAGGCCCACGCCCTTGCAGGCAAACTGCGTCGCGGGGTCGTCGCCATACACATCGCGCGCCAGTTTCTCCAGCGGCGCGAGCGGGATGCCGTAGCCCTCCTCAAGCTGCGAGAGCCGCCGGTAGCGCAGGGAAAAGCGGAGCACCGTGGCGATGCACGCATCGCTCCCGAGGCACGCGCCAAGCCACGACGCATCGTGGTTTCCCCACGTCAGTGCCACGTTTGGCTGGTGCATGACGACATCAATCACGCGGTCAATGCGCGGCCCGCGGTCGCCGAAATCGCCCGCGACGATCAACTCCGAGATGAGCAGATTACGAATGACGCGCGCCGTGAGCCGCAGGAAATCCAGCTCCCGCCCGTGCTCTAAAATGGGCTGCAGCAGCGCATCGAAATACGCGGCACTGCGTTGAAGATACACGCCATAGAGCAGCTCGCGAAACGCTGCGCGGAAGCTGGCGGGGAAGACTGCTTCCATCGTCGCCATATCGTATCGCCGCGAGAGCACGCGCAGGATTTCAAACTCCAACACGCACACCCGCCGCACGAACGCGCGCCGCGCCGCCGCGTCGGCGAAGCGCTGTTGCATGAACGTCTCGCGCGGGTAGTAGATGAGGTTGAGCAGCTCCAGCTTCTCAGCATCGCCGAGGCGCTCGCCGAACGTCTGGTCCACCAACGGGCGCAGGCTGCCCGAGGCGTTGTTGATGATGTGCTTGAGCTTCACATATTCGCCATGCACGTCGCTCACGACATGGATGGTTCCCTTTGGCAAAGTGAGCGTTGCGCGCAGCCCGGCGATGGCCGCGAGCGCAGCCTCCGCCGTGGGGAATTGATCGCGAAGTGCGCGGAGAAAGATGAGTGTCTGTGCGTCGAACTGGGTCATGGGGCCCGAGCGTATGCCTCACCACGGGCGTCGCCGCAACAAGACACACGCGAAATAACGGGACCCGCTCGCGACCGCGTCAGCCGCCGAAGAGCCGCCGCAAAAGCGCTGCCATCCCGGCCTTGTCCAGCTCGTGCCGGGCAATCGCAATCATCGCAGCGTATAGCGCGTCGAGCGTAGCTTCCGCAGGTTTCCTCATCGGGTGATTGAGGGCGAGGAATGCAAGCGCGGAAGCGATTGCCGTACGTTTGTTGCCGTCGATGAATGCCTGCGCTTCTGCGATGTGAAAGGCATAAGTAGCGGCCACATCAAACACATCGCCACCCGCGTAAAATGCGGTGTTCTTCGCCGAAGCGAGCGCGGACTCTATCAGGCCCGAATCACGCACGCCATCAGCTCCGCCGTATGCACGCAGAGAATCGATGTGGAGTTCCTCCAGCTCCGCCAATTCAAGAAAACGGAACATCGCGGCTACTGAGCGAGACGGCGGAGAAGGTCGCCGTAGTTATCAAAAACGTAAGCTTTTGCCTCGTCGAACGTTTCCGCGACGCGTGGTGCTGGCTCGGACTCTTTTTCGAGTTCAATGAGCAGCCGCGCAACCTCGCGACGTTCTTCGCGCGGCATTTGGCGCAGTTCAGATTTCAATTCAGCAAGTGACATACGGATATGCTAGCACGCTCGGTGCGCCGGGCAAAACGAGAAATTGGCGAGCCCCGCACCGCGATGGGGCGGACGCTCAGTCGTACCGCAGCGACTCGATGGGATCGAGGTTCGCGGCTTTATACGCGGGGTAGCTGCCAAAAATCACGCCTACGACCGAGCAGATCGCGACGCCGAAGATCGCCCAGTCGGCGGGGAATGCGGGCGGGACTTTGAGAAGATAGACGGCGACGGCGTTGGCTCCAGCGAATCCGAGGATGACGCCGAGCAGTCCGCCGATTTCGCAGAGCACGACGGCCTCGATGATGAACTGCGACATGATGCTGCGTTTCTTCGCTCCTATGGCGCGGCGGACGCCGATTTCGCGAGTCCGCTCGGTGACGGAGACGAGCATGATATTCATGATGCCGACGCCCGCCGCGAGCAGGGAAATGGAGCTGACAACGGCGAGGCCGATGCGCACCGCGAAGGTGACGTCGTTGAACTGCTTGATAAGAGAGTCGCTGGTGAGCATCTCGAAATCATCGGGCTCGCCGGGGGCGACTTTGCGGATGGTGCGCAGGAAGCCGCGCGCTTGTTCCATCGTGTCGCCGAGCGTCGCGACGTCCGCTGCTTGCACGAGGATGCCGACATCCCGGCGGCGGCCAAATCGGTTGAGGCCAGTCGTGATGGGGATGACGGCGAGCGCCTTCGCTTCGCTGGATCCGACGCGCTCCAGCACGCCGGTGACGGTGTAGTTGATGGCCTCGATTTTCACCCGCTGGCCGATCGGCGAGCCCAGCGGGAAGAGCGTCTTCGCGAGTTCCACGCTGATGACGCAAACGTCGCGCGAAGACTCTACGTCGGCCGTGAGAAGCGGGCGGCCTTCGACCATCGTCCAGTTGTTCGTCTGAAAAACACCGGGCGTCGCGCCTTCGACGGGAACATTTGGCGGTGTCTCGGCGAGCCGTGAGCTGACCGTGAAATTGCCGAAGGCGGAGTGCAGTCCGACCACCGGCGCGAAGTCCGCTGTTTTCTGAAACTGCTGACCTTGCTGAAGGCTGAGTTCCTTCCTCCGGAAGTAGCGCATGGAGCCGTGCGGCCCTTCAAAATTCACGACAGGAAATCGCGTGACGGCAAACGTCCGGCTACCGAGCGCGCCCATTTCGCGTTCGATGTTGTTCTTCATCGCGCGCACGGCGGTCATAACGAGGATGATGGAAAACACGCCGACCATCACGCCGAGCAGCGTGAGCGCGGAGCGCAGTTTGTTGGCCGCGAGCGCGCTCAGCGCCATGCGGATGTTTTCGCGAAGTTCAGCGAGAAGGCGTTTCATTTAGTCCTTTCGCAAAGCATCGACCGGCCGCATGCGCGCGGCCCGCCAGGCGGGTAAAAATCCAGAGATGAGTCCCGTGGCGACGGCGACCGTGAGCGCGAGCACGACGACGCTCCACGACATCGCGACCTTTGGCAAATAGAGCGTCGCGATGGCGACGAGCCCTCGCGTGATGGCCACCGCCAGCAGCCCGCCGAGCAGGCAAATCGCGGCCGCTTCGATGAGAAACTGAAGCAACACCGTGCGGTTCCGCGCGCCCAGCGCCTTGCGAACGCCGATCTCCTGCGTGCGCTCGGCCACCGAGACAAACATGATGTTCATGATGCCGATCCCACCGACGAATAGCGAAAGGCCCGTGATGAAAAATCCCGCAGTGGCGATGATGGCGGACACTTTTCCAAACTGCGAAACAAGCGCCTCGGATTGGTTAATGGCGAAGTCGTCTTCGCGCCCCGGCGGCAGGCGGCGAATCTTGCGCATGAGCCCGCGGAGTTCGTCGCGAACCTCGGGAATGCGCGCGGTGTCGCCGACTTTGACCTGAATGACACAACTTGGGTCCCACTTAAAGCCGCGCGTCATTTTCTGAATCGGGATGACGATCTGATTGTCGAGGCTCATGCCGCCAAGGACGCTTCCGCGCTTTTCAAAAATGCCGATTACTTCCAGCCGCTGGTCGGCCACGGTGATGCGTTTGCCGAGCGGCTGTTCCTTTTCGAAGAGCTTGTCCGCGATGTCCGCGCCGATGATGCAAAGGTCGCGGTTCGCGGCGGCTTCAGCCTTTGTCATGAAGCGTCCGGACGCCAGAGCCGCGCCGCCGGTGATGATGAATTGCTCGTTGGTCCCAATCATCAAAACCCCTCCCGTACTCCTGTCGCCGTAGCGGAGTCCCTCCACGCCTTGCATGACCGACGGCGCGACCCCACTCACGCCGCTGAGCCCTTCCTCGACTGCCCGGACCTGCGCGAGCGAGATTTTGTCGCGGCGCTGCATCCGGTCAAACTTGTTGTTGTTGTCGATGAACCACTCGTTCCGATCCACATATAAAACATCGGTACCGAGGAACGAAATCGCGTCGCGAAAGGCGGTGTTCAAATACTCCAGCGCAGTCGCCATGAGCGTCACCGTGACGATGCCGATGACAACGCCCACGGTCGTGAGCACCGAGCGCATGAGGTTCCCGCGAAGCGCCTCCCACGAGATGCGCAGGCCCTCGGAGATTTCGGAAAAGATATTCATTACGCTGTGACTCCACCCACAACACGCGGAGTCAATTCAGGGAGGAAGCTTTACCCCAGCCCGGCGCGAAACTCGCGGCGGGCTTCGAGCCAGCGTGGAATGGCCACGCACCGCTCGATGAGCGCGATGTCGAGGCTGGGAAGGATGGTGCTTGCTGTTTGCTGTACGTAGTCGCCGTCGCGCAGGGCGTGAATTTCGAGCTTGTCGTTCCGCCAGATCCACACCTCGGGGACCGCGAACCGGCGATAGATTTGCAGCTTATCGAGGCCTCCGCTGGTGAGCGCGATTTCTAGCACAATATCAGGCCACTGCTTTTCCTCGCCGATGCACCAGGACTCATCCGGCTCCGCTCCGGTGGATTCGAGAAGCGTCATCGTAGCTTGTCCGCGCGGCATGTTTTCGATCGCTTGTTCCAACAGAAACTCGGCGATGAAGTCGGCGATCCATTTCTTGATGCGTTCGTGTTCCGATGAGGTGCTCATGATTTCGAGATTGCTATCGTGGTAATACAGCCGCGGTCCTGAGCGGTCGTCGCCGAGTGATTTGTCGAGTGCAAGGTAGCCCTTCCAACCCATGCTACAGACGATGATCCTCTCCTCGGGCTCAACGCCGTTGGCGAGGAGTGCCGGGCGGACAAACGCGGCTTTCATTGGGTCTGCAAAAAGTTTGGCAACCATGCGGGATCGATACTTCATCCGTCCGTAGCGCGCAAGCCGCAACGCGCTCAGGCGTTTCCCCTCACGCCACCGACTCGTCGCTCGCCACGAGTCCGTCGCGAATGCGAATGATCCGCCGGGCGTTGCGCGCGACTTCCTCTTCGTGCGTGACCACGATGAGCGTGTTCCCTTTTGCATGAAGGGCTTTGAAAAGCGCGAGAATTTCTTCGCCGGTTTTGCTGTCGAGATTTCCAGTGGGTTCGTCGGCGAGCAGAAGCGACGGCTTGTTCACAAGCGCCCTCGCGACGGCAACGCGCTGGCGTTGTCCTCCGGACATTTCGTTGGGCCGATGCTCCACCCGGTCGGCGAGGCCTACGTCCGCAAGCGCGGCGAGTGCGATTTCGCGGCGCTCGTCGATGTCCACGCCGGCGTAGATGAGCGGGAGTTCGACGTTACGCAGCGCCGTGGAGCGGGAGAGCAAATTGAACGTCTGAAATACGAAGCCGATTTCGCGATTGCGGATGTCGGCGAGGTCGTTGTCGTCCATGTCCGCGACGGCATTTCCGTTTAGCTCGTAGGTGCCGGAGCTCGGCGTGTCGAGGCAGCCGATGATGTTCATGAGCGTGCTCTTTCCCGACCCCGATGGCCCCATGATGGCGACGTATTCGCCGCGCTCGATGGATATCGACACGCCACGCAGCGCGTGGACGGTTTCTCCACCCATCTCGTAGCGCCGGCAGATTGAATCGAGTCGGATGAGGCTCATAAGTGTCCCACCGAGCAGAAAAGTAGGCCGCGAGTCCCTTCGCGGTTTTTCACCACTCGCGAAGCGACTCTTCCTATTTGTGCGGCTTCGCCGGTCGTTTTTCGCCGCGAAGGGACTCGCGGGCTACTTTGCGCTTCGCCCCCCATTTTCACTTCGGCCCCACTTTCACTTTTTTCCCGTCCTCAAGGTCTTTGCTGATCGCCTTGTATCCGCCCGAGACGACCTCCTGCCCCTCGGTAAGTCCGGAGACAATTTCGTAGTGCTCGTTGTCGCTGATGCCTGTCTTCACCGGCACCGACTTCACTTTGTCGCCGTTGAGAATGAACACGACCTCCTGCGGTTTCACGGGCTCGGCGGGCTTGCCTTTGCGCGGTTCGCCCTCAGGTTTCGGCGGCGCAGGCGCGAGTCGAGTGGTCACGCTTTGAATTGGAACGCTCAGCACGTCTTTCTTCGCACGCGTTTCGATTTCAGCGGTGACCGACATGCCGGGGCGAAAGCTTTCTTTGTCCTCAATGCGAATCTTCACCTCAAACTTCGGCGCATCTTGTGACGACGAACTTCCGCCGCTGCCGCTTCCGAACGATGACGAGCTTCCTTTCGTCGCGTTCGCGATGGCGGTCACGGTGCCGGTGAATTTCTTGTCCTTAAACGCATCGACTTCCAGCCGCACGTGCTGGCCGATTTGCACGAGCACGATGTCGATCTCGCCGATGTCCACGCGGGCCTCCATTTGGTCGAGCTGCGCGACCGTCATCATCTCCGTGCCCATGTTGAACGATGTGCCGAGAACGCGCTCGCCGAGCTGCGATTTGAGCTTCGTCACGGTGCCGTCAATTGGCGTCTTGATCGTCGTCTTCGCGAGGTCGTCTTTCGCGCGGTCGAGCGCGAACCGCGCCTGCTCGGATTGATGCACGGCGTTCTCCGCCCGCAGTCGCGCCACGTCGCGCACCGTCTTGGCGTCTTGAAATACATTGGCCGCCACGAGCTTGTTTTTAAACAGCTCGTCGTTGCGCGCAAAATCCGCCTCCGCTTTCAACAGCTCCGCGTCCACTTGTGCCCGAGCACCGAGCGCCGCTTTGTGGCTCGCATCCGCGGAGTTTTTCGCCGCCACGTAGTTGTCGGGTTTGATGCCCACGAGCAGTTCTCCCTTTTTCACCATCTGACCTTCCTTCACCGGAAGTTCGATAATCTCGCCGGCTACTTCCGGGCTGATGACCACTTGCGTGACCGGCTGGATGCGGCCGCTCGCCACGACGGTCTCGGTGAGGTCGCGCTTCGCCGCCTTTTCCACCTGCACGGTAATCGTCTCGTCGGGCTTGTGCGTCGCCTTCCAGGCATACCAACCGCCCGCCGCGAGTACGAGCAGGATGAGCAGTATCCACTTCTTCTTTTTGCGCCTGCGAGGTTTCGGTGTCATGTGTGCGCGATTAGAAGCGCGGGAACCCGCCCGCGCGTCAAGCCCCACGCGAAAATTGCCAGGGCTCGCGCATCTAAATATTTCTCACTAAGATGAAGAGCGGGAAGGGAGCGGGGCTTTCCTAAACCCCGTTGCCACGTCACCGGCAAGCGCGCTCGCCGGTGACCCGGCACGCACGGGGCTTATGAAAGCCCCGCGCCGATTCGCGCTTTGCGCGCCTTCATCACCGAAAATTTATATGCGTGAGCCGCGGAAGAGGCAGCGGGGCCACGCCGCGGCAATCGAGGCGTTAGGATTTTGCCCGAACGACGCATTTTCGTCCGCAGATTACGCAGATTGCGCAGATGTTGTAGGCCGTACGCCATTCGCGGACGGGCGAAAACCGTGCGCAGACTACTGGGCTCGCAGTTCCCTAAAGCTGCGGACAGCAATCGCGTCCGCGACGGCGGGCCTTTACCTCAGCCCAGCTTTTGCCGGATTCGGGATTGTTTTTGAAGTGCTTCACCCGCGCTGCGAGGGCGGAAGCGATCGGCTCGTCCTTCACCGGTTCGCCATAGACTTCCGCGACTAATTCTTCAATGAGGTGCCGCTTCTTTGAAAGCGACAGGGTTTTCAGTTGTGGAACTGTCGCGGTGACCATGGGTGAGGCGTACAACAGTTCCCGGCGGGCAGCAAGGGCGGGGATTGCGCAATAGCCTCTTCGATTTCAGCGAGCGTACCTATGCGTGGAAATTGCCCGATGCACTGTGATACTTCAACCCGCCGACTTGAACGCGATTAGCAGCATGACGTCGTTTCACTCGTCGTTTTCCCGCTTTTTTGAAATGGGGAGTGCGTCGTCGTTGGAGATCGCTGCGTGATCCAGCGCGTATTGCGTTTATCGGAACAGAAATGGGGAAACTTTCGCCTTCAATCGCGCAACCTCGCCTGCGTTGTGTTTGAGAAGCTCATGCCCCCATGTCTCGTTCGTGCCGTCACAACAATCTTTCGCTAAAGCTTGGCCGATTTCCTCGTAAGACTTCCACATGCGTTTGAGTTTCTCGGGCTCACTCCAAACGCCCAGAATGAACACTCTCTCGGTCAAGTGGTCGGGAACTGAATCCTTGGCCGTCGTCAGACGGTCAGGCTGTTCATCGAAATCAATCAGGAGGACCATGTGCCGATTCGGGTTAGTTGTCATTTCCTGAACATGCACGTTCTTGAAGCAGTCCAGAACTTTGTGCCATCCACCTTCAATCGGCTCAACTCCAAGTCGCCTTGGGACGAGGGAGGTTTCGAGAAGAAACCCGTTGGCCAGTTGGCGGTCCGCATCATCTTCCGGGAGCACCAGAAGGTGAGGGAGGTAGCGATTGACACTCATTGCGCGATGTCTTGCAGAGTCGCCTCGATTCGGTCCAGAAGCGTGGGTGGTTCGACATCGCCGCGAATGAGCGCATTCACCAAATCGCCGTTCACCGTCAACTCGCTGACAGGGCGGACGGTAGTGGATTCCAAGTGGCTGTTTCTGAATAGGAGAAGCGTGTTTTCATCGGAGAATTTCCTGATTGCCTCTGGGTTGTGTGATGTCGCGATGAATTGCCCGCCAGCTTGAAACGCTTTCCGAAGTGCCATCGTAAAGTGGCCGACTTCTGACAGGGAGAGGTGGTTATCCGGCTCGTCCCAAAAACACACGAGCGGACCGTAAGCCTTACTCGCTGCTAAAACTACCGCTGCGATCATAAAGCACTTCTCGCCGTCCGATAACTCAGCAAACGGAACGTGGACGCTCACCCCGTTGTGGGAAAATTGAACCTCAAGACTCTTTGAATTCTTTCCCGTCGGCGGATTTTTGAAGTCATTGAAGTCAGGCATCACTTCCTTGAGATAGTCAGCAATGGTCCCGTATGCCGCGGGGAACTGCGCGAGTAATCCTGAAACCCAGTCGCCAAAATCGGAGGCATCAATCCGCGGGCTCAACGTCTCCTTGTTGGATTCTCCAGTGATCAAGCTGGGAATCGGCTGGAGAATCATCATTCGCGCGAGCCATTGTTTGAAAATAAACAAAGCGTCCTTTTCACCTTTGTCCTGAACAATCGGGAGTGCGGCCAAATGCCAATCAAGGCGAAACCTGGCTTCAACATCTTGCGCTGTCGTCAGAAGGTGCACTTGCGCCAACTCGCGCCGAAAGACCGGTATTCCATCCACAACGAAAGCCTCGTCCAAAATCCTGAGTTCCTTGAAATCTTTAGGGAAATCAAAGGCTATCGAATAGTGATACTTCCGGCCACCTAGCAGCGCCTCAATCTCAAATCTCATGGGAACGTCTTCTCGGCCCCATGTCCGCTGATCCGGCGTTACAAAATCATGCACTCGATTGACGCCTCGCGCGATTTTCTGAAGAATCTCAAACGCCCGGCGGACGGAAGTCTTACCAACACCATTCTTCCCGATCAGCAGAACCGACGAGCGTTCAGCAATCGGAAGCTCGAACTTTTCCAAGCATCGGAAGTTATGGACGTAAAAGCGCGTAATCATGCGCGAACGCTACTTTGTTCCCGAGCGACACTTCAACACGAATATGGGGCACCCATTTGCCTCAAACTGCCGCTGCTCGTTAAAAATGTCTTTGGTGGGGTTTTGCCGAAAACGATCCGGAGCTGTGGCGCGATGGAGGTCGCCGGACGATGGAGTGTACGCTGACTAGCGTTCTTTTTCGGGTGCTTCATCCGGGCGCGGCGGCTCGGGCTCGGGCGGGACTTCGCCGAGGAGCATTGCTTCTTCCGCAGCGGTGATGTCGCCGATGGAGCCGGCCGGGAAGCGTCCGCGGCGGAGGCCGGTTTTCGATGGGCCCGGCGGGCGCGGGCTCACAGGCGTTTCGCGGCGGTCGCGACGATGGCTTCGTCGATTACTCCGGCCTTGTTGTGGGCGCCCTCGATGAGGCTGAGCATCGCGATTTTGTTCAGCATTCGCGGGATTCCACCGGATGCGGTGTGCATCGCAGCGAGCGCGCCAGCGGTGAATAATTCGGCGAGGCGGCCTGCGCTCATGAGCCGGTATTTCACATACTGCGCGGCCTCATCGACGGTGAGTGGGCCGAGTTCGCTGCGGAGGTAGATGCGATTTCTGAGCGCCTCGAAAGTCGCGTGCTCAAGCCGCTGGCCGAGCCGCGATTCACCGAAGAGGATGCAGGTGGTGAGCTTCTGCTCGGGGATCTCGATGTTTGTGATCGTGCGAATGATGTGGAGGCAATCCGCAGAAAGCAGGTGCGACTCATCGAAGAGCAGCACAAGCCGGCATCCCTGCTGGTGGAGTTCGATGATGGTGTTGCTGAGCGTTTTCAGCAAGTCCTGCACGCGCGCCATGCCCACGGGCAGGGCGATGCCGAGCTCGGCGAGGATTTCTCGAAGGAGGCCGGTTTTGCTGAGGCCGGGCGTGGCGAGGATGAGCGCGACGCAATGCTTCGGCTCGTGGAAATGGGTGAGTAATAGCTGGGAGACGAGCGTTTTCCCAGTGCCGCTGGGGCCGGTGACGAGGCCTAGCGAGGTGTTCAGGTCCACCGCCATTTTCATACTGCGGACGGCATCTGCGTGGCTGTCCGTGCGGAAGAAGAATGCGGGATGCACGCAATCGGCAAACGGATTTTCCCGCAGCCCGTAGATCTGGATGAAGTCGCCCGGTCCGACGAACGGAAGGACGGAGATCGGTGCGCCGACGAGGGCGTCGAAGGGATCAAATGGTGCGCCCTCGGGCGGTGCTGGATATGGTTGGTTTTGCATGGTGAAAAGTGGCGGTGTTTTAAGCGGCAGCGATTTCTCCCACCTGTGGGCTTTGCGCGGTGAGCGCGGTGGCGAACCGCGAGATGCAGCGCGCATTCGGATGCGCAGGGCTGGAGATTTGGAGCGGGCAGCGGCTCTGATTTGCCTGCTCGACGGCGGGGTCGCGCTTCAGCCAGCCGAGGTTGACGGGCGTGTAATTCAGGAAGCGCGTGGCGCAGGTGATGATCCGTTCCGCTGCGCGTCGGGCGTCGCTTTCGCTGTCGCTCTGGTTGATGACGACGTGGAGTTGCGCGGCTATCCGGCTTTCGCGTGCGAGTTTGATCACGCCGTATGCGTCGAGGGTCGCGGCGAGATTCGGAGTGGCGACGACGATAATATCATGGGCGAGGCCGAGGAATTGCATGACAGCCGACGAGATGCCCGCGCCGGTGTCGATCATCAGCACGTCATACTCCGCTGCGATGTTGAGCAGTTCGCGTCCGAGCGCCTCGATTTGCGAATGGCGCAGGTCCGCCAGCCAGCCCACGCCGGAGGCTCCACAAATGGCATCGACGCCACCGGGGCCGGGCATAACAGCATCGCGGAGCGTGGAGTGCCCGCTGAGCACGTCGGCGATCGTCGCCTGCGGATTCACGCCGGCGAAAATGTGCATGTTCGCCATGCCGAGGTCGGCATCGAAGAGCAACACGCGCAAACCGCTTTGCGCAAAGGCAACTGCGAGATTCACAGACAGCGTCGTTTTTCCCACGCCGCCCTTGCCGCTCGTCATCGCGATTACGCGGGTCGAGCACTGCTTGCGCTGAATCTCCAACCGGACGGCGGCGATGGACGCGCCCTCAAGGAAGAGCCGGCGGTACGCGACCTGGATGAGTTCTTCGCGCCGCGAATCCTGAGCAAACCCGCCGGAAAAAGTTTCGCGGAACGTGTGCTCGATGAACTGCCTCTGCGACGGCTCGATGCCACCGGGGCGGATGCTTGGTTTTCCAAATGCGGGTGTCATATCCTGTAAAAGCGCCCTGGTTGGTCGCATCGAAGTGCGGGCTACAGCAACGAAGGACCGCAATATGTTGGGTTGACATAAAACGGCACCCACAGCATATGGACACGTAGCCTCGACCCGTCAACAGTAAAGGCCCCCCGTTTTTGGGTCATCCGGCTCATTTTCACGATGTCCACCATCCGCTTTCACTGCATCCAATGCGGGGCCTCACTCACAGCCGGCAGCCGCTCCGAGCATTTCACCAAATGCTCTGCGTGCCTGCATGTAGTGCCGGTGCCCTTGGAGTCGGCGGTCGCAAACGGGCCGTCGGAGTTGGCATTTCCAAAAGGCGTGCTCGAATTGGAAATGAAATTCCTCTGCACATCGTGCGGGGTGAAACTCGGGATCGACGCCCGGTGGGAAGGGCGCTCCATCACTTGCCCAAAGTGCAATTGCTCCACGGA
This sequence comes from Verrucomicrobiaceae bacterium, assembly GCA_043719365.1. Taxonomy (GTDB): domain Bacteria; phylum Verrucomicrobiota; class Verrucomicrobiia; order Chthoniobacterales; family Chthoniobacteraceae; genus SXWH01. The sequence continues at coordinate 18,943 of JAYSTZ010000176.1, forward strand.
AATCCCGCGCTGGTCGCAGCGCCGCGCGTCTAAGCCCGCACCCAGCGTCGTCCTCACCGCGGACGAAGTCGCATTTCTCAGCGCGGAAGACGGCAACCTGCAAACGGCATGAAACTGGGCAGCGAAACCACCGCCCTCCGATGCCCGAAATGCGGAGCCTCCATCCACGCACCGGCTTCCGCACGCACGCGACGCCTGCAATGCCCGAAGTGCCGCGAGATTGTCGTGATCGAGAAAGCCGCAGCCGAAGCGGGGAAAGCGATCCTTTCTTCCACTCCGCAGATGCTCGACGAAGTGTCGCTGCTCAAAGCGCGAGTCGAGGCCCTCGAACAGGCCATGGCCGTGATGCAAAAAAGGGTCGCGGACGGCTCCCGCGGCACAAAAATCCACTGGGTCTCCGGCGGATCCGTGCCGGATTTTTCGGACCTCCAGGCCGCCGCTCTCCGCGACAATCTCATCGCACTCCCCGCGCAGGACATCATCATTGAGACGTTGCGCAGCGACACCCATGCGCGGAAGCAGGCGGAGTGGTTCAAGGCCGTATTCACAGAGGCCCACTGGTCCGTACACGGCCCGGAGGACGCCCCGCTCACCCACATCACGCGGCCCGGCGTGTCGCTCGCAACCGGACTTCCCGTTTCCGCAAAAGCCGCCGCGACCTACCTCGCAGTCCGCGCGGCCGGTTTTGACATCGAGACAATCTTCGACTCCGAACTCAGCGAAGAAGAACCGCGCCTGGTAGTCGCGACGCGCAGTTTGCCGCCGGAGTTCGGCCAGCGGCGCTGAAGCGCCAGCCTACAGCGAATTGAGGAATTTCGCGAGGTCCGCGATCTTCGGGCTTTTAGCCGTGCGGACATAGTAGCCGCTGGTACCGACACCGCATTGCAGACTCTCCGCGAGCGACAGACCCGCCAGGCGGCCAAGGCAAAAGCCCGCATTAAAATGATCGCCTGCGCCCGTGGTGATCTTCGGCACTGCGCAGAACGGTCCCTCGACGTGTGCGGAGCCCGAGGCGTCCGAACCCGCGGCAAATTGCACGGGATGCACGACGACCGTATCCAATTTCAGCTTCGCCCGGATTTCCGCCGCAGCGTGGGTCACCGTGCCGTAGGTTTCCTCCACCGGCCCGAGCCCGAGCACCTCGCTCACCTGCCGCGCTTCGCCGAGATTTAGCCCGAGGATGACGCGCGCATGCTTCTGGAAACCGGTCACCAATTTCAGCGCTCCCGCGAGATCTTCTTTCGAGCGTTTTGCCGGGTCCGTGAGATCAAAAAAGATCCACGGCTTTGGTCCCTTCAGCTTTGGCATCACGGTCGTGAGCAGCTTTTTGAAAATCTCCGAGAGGTGCATGAGCATCGTCCAGTTCACCATCGCGACGAGCTTCGAGGACGAAAAGAGCTTCACGAGTTCCGCCTCCGAGATGTGCTTCGTGAGCTGCTTCCAGTTCACATCCTTGAGCCCCACATGGTTGCCGCACATCAGCTTCCCGTCGTCGAATTCATACGCGTCCGTGTAGCCAGGTTCGGCGATGGAGATGACTTTCGCGCGCTTCGCAAAATCTGTAAAAACCGGATGCAGATTCGGGTTGCCGAGGTTGCCGATGTAAGTCGTGGAAAAATCAAACGCCTCCAGCGCATTGGCCATAATCGGCCCGTTGCCGCCGAGCTTCACCATTTTCACCGCGAGCTCGAAATTCGCGCTCACACCGGAAGCCGCCGTGATGCGCTTGGCCCAATCCACCATCGTCGTGTAGCGCTCAAACTTCGTCGGCGACTGCCGCGTTTTAACCACCTCGATGATCGTATCGACAAAGCCGTCGAAGCCGACGACGACCTTCTGTTTCGCGATGGACTTTGCGGCGGACTTGAGGGCGGCGGCTGTGGTTTTAGACAGGATTTGTGACATCGGCTCGCTGTATATCGCCCCGCAGGGAATTGGTCCAGTGACGATCCGTTGAAGTTGCTTTCGCGATTTCATCGATTTCCCCGGCCCGCAGTGCTACCATTCATTACGGACTTTGCCAAGACCGCGCAGACTGATCTGCTGGAAACCCATCGCTACTTTGATGACGCTGAATACTGCCTCAATCAACTGTAAGGGCTTGCAAATGGCACATCTTCACAGTTAAAACGAACTTTCAGAGAATTAATACACAGCGTAAGATATTTTACCACAGATGGTTGCGTGTTTACAAACAGGCTCGCGCTGTTGGAGCGGATTCGACAAACGTAAATGCCGTTGAACAGCAAGGGAAGTTCTGGTAACGGAAACATGTTCAGTTCCATCCAATCCAATCCATTATGTTTTTGTTGTTTGTACTTTCATCGGTTCTCCTTGTCGGAGGAATCTTAATGCTCTTCGAAATTGGAAATGCCCCGGAGGGATATCAGGATACGTCCGGATTTAACGTGGTATGGAGGAACAACAGCCCCAAAATACGCGATGTCTCCGCCGTTTGGGTAAATGTGTCCAGCGTTGGAGGCACACATTGAGGTGCGTTGTGGCATCTCACAATGTCTCACTGGCTGCACTACTCTTCTTCCATTGACGCGGTCAGGCCATTTCTGAAGACATAATGGGTTATTTGGGAGTTGTTTTTGAGGCCCATTTTTTCTAGTATCCGGGTCCGGTATGTGGAAATTGTTTTTGAGCTTAATGAAAACCGGGCGCCGATTTCCTTGACCGTTTTACCGGAGCCAAGAAGGCAAAGGACTTGATATTCCCGGTCCGACAATTTTTCATGCGCAGACTGCGCCCTGCCGGACATCATCTCGCGAGCCATTAATTCCGCCACAAACGGGGTGATATACTTCTGTCCTAGAAGTGCAGCTTGAACAGCTTCAATCAGCTCGAGGCCGGCGCTGTCCTTTTGGATATACGCAAAAGCGCCAAGTTTGATGGACCGGACGGCGAATTGAGCGGCAGATTGCATACTCAGAATGATGACCGGAAGCTTGGGCTTCGAGCGGTGCACTTCCTTCATGGTGTCCAGACCGCCACGACCAGACATGACGATATCGAGAAGCAGGACATCCCAGTCCTCAATCCACACCAGTTCCAGCGCCTCATTGCCATTTGAGGCTTCCCCAAATTCCACGGACGGCAATTTCTCGGCAATCACTTGCTTGAGTCCCTGACGAACGACGTAATGGTCGTCAACAATTAGGATTCGGGTCGCTCGTTTCACTGGATTAAATTGATCCGATCTGCAGAAATTCGGATGGTATTCCGCGCAGCGGTTTGACGCGTTGGATGAAAAAGATCGTTTCACACCAGCACATGCGTAAAATCTGTTCAGAAGATCTCATCGGGAATGAAAATAGTTTAGTAACATCTAAATAAAGGTGATGAGACAGGGCTCAAGCCTCCATTGGCGAGCATCGGCGTTCATCATTTGGTATTCGTGGCGCCGTTCAGTGTAGTCCGAAAGCTGTTAGCGCTCGCCGCGACCTGCGGATTCTTTCGACGGAAGAAAAGAAAGTCCGTCACGGGATTTTGGTTTTCTTTGGCGGGAGGATTGAAGTTGTTCTCTGAGGCGCGGCACTCCCGATGGGAATCTTCAACGTCACCGTGGTTCCCGAACGGGGTGAACCAAGAATTTCGATTTCTCCGCCAATTGCAAGTGCCCGTTCGTGCATTCCTAGGAGGCCAAAATTTCGGGAGTGCATCAACTTTTCCTGAGTGATTCCACAGCCGTTATCCTGGACCTTCATCAGGAATTGCAAATCGGATTCGCTGAGGTGTACTTTGATTCGTGATGCATTGGCGTGACGAGCGATATTCGTCAGAATCTCCTGAAATATCCGGAATACTGCCGTTGCGGGCATTTGGGGGAGCGCTGTGAGCGGAGAGGCGTCCAACTCGTAACGAATCGCGACCCGTTTCGAAAAGTCATGAATGTGAAACTCGATCGCTTCTTTAAGGCCGTATTCGTCGAGCAACGGAGGGCGAAGCGTGGAGAGGATCCGCCGAACCGTTCGGAGGGTCCAGTGGATCATCTGTTCCATTGCGCCGATTTTTTCCTCCATCGGTTTTCTCACTTCTTCATCGAGGGAGCTCGCGAGGCGACCAGCCAGCCATGTCAGGTCAATTCTCAACATTGTCAGCGCCTGGCCCAGTTCATCGTGGATCTCACGGGCGACGTTCATTCGCTCTTCTTCGCGAATTTGCTGATTTCGCTCGGCGAGCTCCCGCAGTTGCCCTTCGCTTCGTTTTAGCGCTTCTTCCGATTTCTTTCTTTCGGTCACATCAATCACGCTCCCTTCGATGTAAAGCGGTTCGCGGTTCGCGCTGAATACTGTCCTGGCAAAGGCCGCAGCCCAAATCGTCGTGCCGTCGGCTTTGTAGAGTTCTGCTTCAAATCCATTCACAAAGCCGTGTTCCAGCAACGCCCGAATAAGCTCTGCCCGACGATTTGGATCGACGTAAAGCTGGACGCCGATGTCCTTGAGCGCGGTCATGAGTTCGGCGGGACTCGAGTATCCGTACATCCGGGCGAGCGCCGGGTTCACCTCGATGTAGCGCCCCTCGATCGTGGACCGGAAGATGCCTTCCACTGCATATTCAAAAACGTCGCGATACCCTGATACGATGGGACCGGATGTAGAGGCCTGTGCAGTTTCAGAGATGGAAAGCAGGATCTGTTTGCGCTGCTGCGACGGAGGAAGCGTCCAGAGCTTCCAATGGACCGCGACCCGGTTGTTATCCTTGCTCGGGAAGCGCGCATCGCCCTCCGCTTCGTTCACCTCACCGGCCAGAAGGCTGTTGAATGCGATGGCGACGGGACCGATCGGCTTGGAGGAATCCCCCGTATTCCCTAAAAATAAGGGCAAGGCAAGCTCATGTAACTCGCTCCGCTCGTAACCGAGCAGCTCCGCCGCCTCCCGATTTGCCCACAAGACACTGCCTTCTTCAGCCAATAAAATTAGTCCTTCTTCCGAACGCATGTTATAAAGTCTTCATAAAGGTCACGGTGCCGAATGTGACTCCCTACCGGTTAGAAAACTTGATAAACCGTTACTTTTGACCTGACAAGGTGGATCTTACCTGATTCGCGCAGGAAGCATGCTCGACCCGAGTTCCGCAGTTCGCAGTCTGCACGGGGGAAGTATTTCTCTTACAGACTTCCTCAGTCGTTTTTCGGCCGGAGCGATGCGTGAAAAACGCGCGAAGGAAAAATGTGCCGCTCCAAAGCAGTCAAAGCTTGTCAAAAGCAGCGAACGGACGCTACACCCTGATCAATGCGATTCAATTCCTTCCCGGTAAGAATTTTATCTGTTATCTATAGGCCGTTCCGGTATCTGAACTGCGGGAACCGAATTTCATGACAGAAACTGATGTTGAACAAGTGGGATGGTTTTGTTTGAAGAGCCAGCCAAAGCACGAGCACATCGCTGCTGCCCATCTGCGGCAGATGGCGGACGTCGAGGTGTTTTCTCCCCGTCTTCGTTTTCAGCGTGCGACCACCCGGGGGGCAAGGTGGTTTGTCGAGTCGATGTTTCCCGGCTACCTGTTTGCCCGCTTTAACTTCACGGAGCGATACAGGGAAGTGCGGTCCGCGTTAGGGGTCAGCATGATCCTCCAGTTCGGCAATCAATTCGCAAGGCTCAGCCCTTCCGTCATCGAAGGCCTTCGCCAGCGGACTAATGCGGAGCAAATTGCGGTGATCGAGAGCACGATAAAGGAAGGCGACACGGTGACAATCGTGGAGGGTGCTCTCCGGGGACTGGAGGCTGTTGTCATGCAGTTTCTCTCCGGTCGTGAGCGCGTGCGCTTGCTGCTGGATTTTCTTGGTCGGGAAATCCAGGCCGAAGTCCGGGTTCCGTCCGTGCTTCCCGTCCGGCGTCATCCTCTGGCAGAGTAATCATGGCCACGCCGGTGGACTGGTCTTTCAAGGGCGGGTCGCTTTGAGTCTGATGAAGACCGCCCCTGAAGCGCCGTTGGTCCTAGGAACGGTGACGACAACGGTGTCCGGAGCAGCCTGGTTCTCCGACACCGACACACTTACGCCATTCGCATCGGGACCGGAACTGCTGGCACCAATCAGAAAATCGTTCCAGTTGCCGAGACTGCCGCTCCATTGGGCCAGGAGCGTCGTGCTTGACTCGCTATCGTCGGCACGGGCGAATGTAAGAGTAACGTTTGTCTGGTCGCCGCCGACTTGAGGCGTCCGGCTTACGCTGTCTGCGAGCGGGTTCCCGCCGAGGATCCATTCGAGACCGTTTGCGATGCCGTCTTTGTCTGGGTCCGCGTCGAAGCCGGACTCTTTGCCGGGAGAATTGTCGAGGCCGTTGGCGACCGCCCACGCCGCGAACGGAGGAAGGGGACCGCCGGTGACGTTTAGAATGCCGGTGCCCGTGATGAAGGCGATCTTTTGTTGCGCGCTGGAAGCAAGGCTTCCCCATGTGCCTTGCACTTGCGGCACTCCGTTGAAGCGCAATTCATCGATGGTGTCGGTGCCGATAAAACTGAGGTCCAAAACGGCACCTGTCGTGACGCTTACGTCCGCGGGATTTGCAAGGCCTGCAGCACCGAGACGCAGAGTTCCGGCGGCGACGATAGTATCACCTGTGTAGGTATTTGCTTCCGTGAGTGTGAGCGTTCCGCTGCCAAGCTTGAGCAAGCTTTGGCTGCCGGAGATCGGCGCTGTGTGAGCGAACGAATTGCCCGCCGAAACGTCGATTCCGAGCCGAGAGCCCACATCGAAGACTGCGTTGGCGACGAGGATGCCGAGACTGTCGGTGGTCCATTCACCGGCACTTCCGCCCCGGAGAGTGAGGGTGCCTCCGGATTGCACTGTGATTCTCCCCGCGACTTCCTCGCCGGATATCGCGGCGGCATTGGTGACGAGCAGAGTGCCTGCGCTGACAAGCGTGGTGCTCCCGCCGCTGGCGCGATCGTCGAAGCCGTTCAAGACTTCGGTGCCCGTGCCGACCTTGGTGATGTCGATTCGGTTCGCGCCAGTAGTGGAAAATGCGCCGTCCCATTGCGCTGCGCCTGCCATCCCACCGCTCGTGGTGTCGTTCACTCCGAACGCGAGTGCCACCGTGCCTGCTACGGGATTGTTCTGAAGCAACGTGCCTGCTCCGGTCAGGCCGTCAATGCTCACGGTGCTTCCGACATTGCTGGATAAATCTGCATTCACTCCACTGCTCACATGGAGACGGTACTTTGTGCCGGCCTGAGCGCCGAGTCGCCCGTCGCCGGCGCACTCGATCGTGCCGGTGAACGCGCTGTGAAATACGCCACCTGCAAAATAAGTGTTTGCGCCGACGGCCTTGAAGCGAAGCGTCCCGGTCCCGGCAATATTGATGGTCGCATCGGCCGTGTCAGTGGCGTTTCGAGCGAACAGCGAGTTATTTGTGGTGCCCTTGTTCATCTCAAGCGTCGCCCCCGTTTCAATCTGAATGGTGCTGGAAGTGCCGCTATTAACGAGCACTTTTGCGCCATTGCTTTGGACGGTTCCCGTACCGGAAATGACCAGCGTTTCGCCCGGATCCAGTCCTCCCATGAACTGCGTCGCCGTCCCCACGCTCAGGGTTTTACCGGCAACGACGGTCCAGGCCTGGGAAGCACCGAGGTCTGGCCGGAGCGACAGCGTGGCAGATTCGTTCGCGACGATTCCGTCATTAAGAATGCCGAGCGTTTCAGTCGCGGACGGTGCAACGACGTACGCCCCGCTGCCCGTCGGGTTGAATACGATTCCGTTGGCCAAAAGGTTCAAGCCAGTGATCGTCACGGTTCCCGCCGCACCGCTGCCCGCACCGAACGCGACCGTATCGCCATTCACGAACGGCGTATTCGCGCCATTTCGGAGCCACTTGGTGTTCGCCGTGTCCCAAACTCCAGCACCGTCCTGCGCTCCCGCCGAGCCGGTGTTCGCGTCCCAAACCACAACGGAGCCATCCACGATCGAGAGCGTGAATGAACTCGTGCCCAGTGTTGCGCCGACGGGCGAATCCAGCGTGATGACAACCGTTTCATTCACCTCAGGAATCCCGTCTTTGATAATCGCAATCGGAATCGTCTTCAACGTCTCCCCCGGAGCAAACGTGAGCGTTCCCGGAGCGAGCGAATAATCCACCCCGCCGCCCGTCGCAGTCCCACCCGTCGCGGCATAATGCACCGTGACCGGTGTGGCCTTGGCGGCACCAAGAGAAACAAGAACCATCGCAGGCGAGACGTTCTCACTCGTCGTGGTCGCAGAAGTCGCGAATCCAGCAATTACCGGGGGAGGCCCCTCGCCAATTGTTACAGTCGCAGCACTCGCCGCCGGTGCTGCCCGATAGGTGCCATCGACGGTCAGTGTGATCACTACGGTCTCATCCAGTTCGTTGATGGCATCTGAGATCGGCGCAATGGTGATTGTGGCGTCGGAAGAACCAGACGGAATTGTGATCGAGTTGCTTATGCCCGCGTAGTCAGAACCGTTCGTCGCCGTTCCTGATACCGTGTAATTGACTGTAAGGGCGGGGGTTGCATTTCCTGCTCTGGTGACAGTGAATGTGCCGGGCTCCGGACCCGCCTCCGAGGCGCTTGAATCTGTTGCAATAATACTCACGATCGGCAGGGCCGAACTGTCGTCGTTGTCCGCGATGAAAACGGTTGCGCTGTTTGTGCTGCCGATGGTCGCGCCGGACGCGCTGGTGAGAGTGAGCACTACGGTTTCCGTCGGCTCAGGTGTGTTGTCATTTACCGGCGTTATGACGATATCCACGTGGTTCTGCCCCGCTGGAATGACAGCGGAATTGGCGACCGGCAGGTAATCGCTTGGACTGCTGGCAGTTCCGGTCGTCTGAAAATTCACAGTCTGACTACCGGCGGTCGCGCCGGAGCGAGAAATGCGGAACGTGCCAGTGTTCGGTCCGGTCTCGGAGGCGCTAGAGTCGGTTGCCGTGACCGTGACGGTTCCTGAGCCCCCGTCATCGTCCAGAATAGTAAATGTGTGGATCGTGTTGCTCGCATCCAACACGCAATTGGAAGCCGGGCTCAAGGTAAACAGGATCGTCTCATTAGATTCAGCCGTCGTGTCATCTAGAACATAGATTAGCTCAAGTGTCTTACTCACTTCCCCCGGGCTGAAGACAACGGTTGAGGGAGGATCATAGACATAGTCGGACGGAGAACTCGCGGTCCCATTGTTGATGGCGTAATTCACCGAAACAAAGACCGAAGCGGCCGCGCTTAGCTGCACGGTGAACGTAGGAAACGAGACCTGACTCTCCCGGCCACTGGAGGCAGAAGAGGCCCAACTGACGCCCACCAAGCCCCCGCTATCGTTGTCTGCAATGGTAACGATCTGCGGGCTCGTAGTAATCACCGAGTAGC
>JAYSTZ010000177.1:0-1864 GCA_043719365.1 Verrucomicrobiaceae bacterium
GTGACCGCCTGGGTTCCCGTTCGGTCTTAGCTCTAAGAGGGCGTACCGGAAGTCGGCTGCAGAGCGCCAGAGGCGCGGCATGTCTATAGAACCCACATCTTCAAAGCGGCCCAGCTCCAGCGGAGCGGCATAATGGATCATCCCCCGCCGGACGTGCCGCTCCTACGGAGCTGACGAGCCGGTTTTGACGCCCATCTATAGACATGACGCGCCTATGGCGCTGAGTTCCGGTACATCCTCTAAGAACAGTTGATGGGAGGGAGCGAAGGCCAGCCATTCGCTGACGTGAGGAGAGTCACGATCCAAGGATCTGTGCGGGGCCGGCCCCGCACACACTCCTTGCGCGCGCCGCCAGGAACTTCCCGGAGCCTCTTTACCGACCTATCCTGGCTCAGTCCTTGATGTCCCACGCCACCACGATCCCGTCATCGAGCGTGACCTTGGGCCCAAACCGATTCTTCCCCGAGGGCCGGTATTTCCACACTTCCTTGCTCTTCGTCTTGAGGATTTTTTGATCGATGTCCTCCGGGGTGCCGAGCGATTCGAGAAGCTGCTCCTGCGTTTCCCCCTGCCAGAGCACCCGCTTCATCATGCGGCGCGCAATTTCAGGATCGCCATATTTTTCGGTCAATTGTTTGCGCCGCTGGAGATAGCCCCAGACGCAGACCAAGGCCACGAAAACGAGGGTTCCGACGAGGAGGGCGAGGATCGAAGAAAGATGCATGCAGTCCCTCATGCCTAGCACAGCGAGGGGAAAAACCGCGCGCTCAATTTGCGGAGACTGGGTGTAGGAATGGCCTGACTCAAACGGTCAAAGCCAGGGTTGGTCGAGAGACACTCCCCAGATAGTGACCACCGTCACGCATTCTCGAATTTTCCACTCGCAGCGGTTCGGGACGCCCGATTGGCGCGGCGTTCGCTAGCGCGGCCCGGTGGGGCCCGAGGCGTTGGTCGCTTCGCGGAGTGAAACCGCGGACCAGGAATGAAAGGTCATCTTGTCCTGCTTTTGCGGCCCGGCTTTCGTCGCCGGCGCATCCGGCAGACCAGCGGAAAGGATGCTGCCTTTCAGCGCCTGCGCAGCGCCGGGATCGGCGGGCACCATTCCCGGCCCGCTCGCGATTTCGCTGAGGCGCGCGGCGCTTGCCGACTGGGTATTCGACGCGAGATGCACAGGCGTGGCGGATTTTTTCCCAGCCAAGTCCGGCGCGACCTTCGCTGCGGGCACATTGTTGGCGATGATGACCGGCGGCGGCGGCACGTACTTGCGCAGCTTCGGCAGTTTCTCCGCGATGATGTGCACCGGCGTGCCGCGCGGCAGTTCGTTGAAGACCTCGATGACTTCGTTCGACCGCATGCGGATGCAGCCCCAACTCACCGGCGCGCCAATCCGCTTTTCCTCGGTCGTCCCGTGGATGTAAATGCCGCGCGCCTTGGCGTTGCGGTTCTGCTCGTCGAGCCCTTCCAGCCAGATGATCCGCGTGACAATCGGATCGCGCCCCGCCGCGTTCACCGGCAGCACTTCGCCGGTGGCCGTGCGGTGCTTGATGACCGTGCCGCTGGCAAAATCATCGCCCACTTTGTCGCACACGCGGAGATGCCCGAGCGGGGTCTTGTAACTGCCAAAGGCATCGCCCAAGCCGAACTTTGAGGTCGAGATCGGATACTTGCCGATCACGCCGCCCTCCCGCAGCACCACGAGCCGCTGCTCGGCCACGCTGATGACGACCTCCAGGGGTTGCGGGGCGATTTCATCGGCCAGTCCGAGCAGTGGAAAAAAGCACGCGAACGCGCCGAGGAAGCGTTGCGAGCGGACGAGATTTTGCGGCACGGGCGCAGACTGAACCGCTTTCACCGCCGCGTGGCA
>JAYSTZ010000178.1:0-1864 GCA_043719365.1 Verrucomicrobiaceae bacterium
CCGACGTTCGCGCTCGGTCGCTCGAATGGCGGCACGGCATACACGGCTCCGGCAAATCTCGCGGCCATGTCGCCATCGACGATCTCGCCTGCCGGCGGAAGTTTTCCGCACAACAATCTCCAGCCCTATCTCACGCTCAATTTCTGCATCGCGCTACAGGGAGTGTATCCGCCGCGCTCGTAGATGGCGGAGGCGCGGCTGCGTCCTGCGACTGCGGACGATACAGACTTTCTTCGTGCTGTGTATGCCGACACCCGGACGGAGGAGCTTGCTCTGACTGACTGGACCGATGCGCAAAAGGAGGCATTCTGCCGGCAGCAGTTTGACGCCCAGGACGCGCATTACCGGGCGCATTATCCGACGTCGGAATTCTCGGTAATTGAAAATGGCACCGCGGCAATCGGGCGGCTTTATGTGGACCGATGGGAAAAGGAAAACCGCGTCATGGATATTTCGATTCTGCCGGAATTTCGCGGCGCTGGAGTGGGCACGCAATTGCTCCGCGAGCTTCAGGACGAGGCTCGCGCTGCCGGCAAATCACTCTCCATCCACGTTGAGAAATTTAACCCCGCGCTGCGGCTCTACGAGCGTCTAGGATTCAAACCCATCGAAGATAAAGGGGTATTCTTGCTGATGTCCTGGACGTAGCTCGACATTCCAATGTCGAGACAAGCCGTCTGGAGTGTTGAACCGCTCTCGTCGGCAGGAACGCGGAAACTCGACTTTGGAAAGTCGAGGTATGGCCCGTTTCGCGCTCAATTAAAGATGGCTTCGAAGTGCGATGCTTCCGCATCTGCGCCAGTCTGAACGATGAAGATTTCCAAAGCCCCGAGCTGTGCGTTTTCCAGGTGGTAAACCTGCTGAGGAAGGCGCAGCGACGGTGCCCCTTGAAAGCGCAACGAAAATGGCGGACGCTCGACTCCCGGCCTCGCCGCCCCGAGCACCACGGCCTCCGCGAGCGTGAGTGCAAATGCCGGGGTGCTGCACGTGAATGGTTGTCCAATAAGTGGTTCGCATTGCGCGCATGTCAGTTGGTCGAGAGCGATCATCGTGCGGCATAAAACATAGCGGCACAGCTTTGAAAAGGAAACGCGCGACATGAGAGAAAAAGAATCCACCGAAGGGAAAAAACACCGGTATCAAGATTGACGATGATCGCGGTTCCTGCAAATACTCCGAAGCTCCGCTGGAATGTTTCTGGCTGGCGGAACTCACCGCAATCGCGGCTGCAAAATTTAATCTATCATGAACCTGTTATCGTTCTTCATCCGTCGTTCCAATTCACCCCGCAGGTTGCGCTCCCGGACCGGGCATGGTCTTGAGGTTTTGGAAACCCGCATCGCGCCTGCTGCGATCATCACGGGCTCGCTCACCGACAATACGGCTTCGGCAGTTCTGCCGGGAGACACGATTCATTACACCGAAGTCGTTTCAAACACCGGTGACACGTCGGCGCTCAACCTCCAGATTTCGCATCTCGTCAACAACGCGAACTTTGTTGCGGGCTCTCTGAATATCTCTCCGCTCGCGGGCGATGATGCGTTCACGGCCATCGGCAATACTACGCTGGTTGTGGGCGGCGCGGCACCGGCGACTCCGGCGAAAGTGCTCGCTGGAAATCTCTTCGCGAACGACGCCGAGTTCGCGAACGATCTCGGGACGCTCGACACTTTCACGCTCCTGACCTTCACGGCGACGAGCGTGAACGGAGGTATGGTCAGCGTGAATACGGACGGCTCGTTCACATATCTGCCCGCGGCTGGATTCTCCGGGACGGATACATTTACCTACACGATTTCCGATGATGGCGTGACCGGCCTCGGTGCGGCGAACAGCGGCGCGTTGACCAGCACGGCGACGGTCA
>JAYSTZ010000179.1:0-10621 GCA_043719365.1 Verrucomicrobiaceae bacterium
CGTTTACGTGGACGAACGGAGGTGAGAGTTCCGGAATGATTCCCGTGCGCTACCCCGGTAGTGAATCGTCTACAGACACTGGAATCCGGTTGTCCAGACGGACCGACTGGAAGGACGTTGGTGAAGACTTTTTCCTAGGCTCGGGGCAGCGAATTTTCGCCACGGACAAGGGGGAGTATCCGTTATTGGAGACGCTGATGATCAAATTTAACTGCGAGGAAGTTAAAGCCGATGTGCAGGCTTCGGAATAAGGGCGTTCCTGCGAAAGGAATGTAACATTTATGGCGGTCGCACAGGCAACTCCCTACGAGAGATTGCAGCCTTGTCTTTTCGACAGGCTCATTGACGAGGATACGCAGAACCGGCAGGAAGGGAGGACAGCTAGGGTCATTTCTCTATCCGACTACCGGGCGGCGGTGCTCCGCGACTTAAGCTGGCTTTTGAATTCCAGCAGCCACATGCCATCCGAGGGACTGGCAGACTTTCCCGATGTGGAGGCGTCTGTTTTCAATTTTGGAAAACCGAGTCTTTCAGGACTCGGGATATCAGGCATGAATATAGAGGATCTTGAGGCAGAGGTTGCCAGGGCGGTGCGGATTTTTGAGCCCCGAATCGTCGAAGACACGCTCATCGTGAAGGCGGTCCGTAACACTGACAAAACCGCACCGAGCACCTTGGTGTTCGAGATTCGCGGGGAACTTTGGGCCCGGCCGTTTCCGGAAAAGCTTTTCATCAAGACCACGCTCGACACGGAAACCGGTGCGGTTACTTTGTGATTTCTCGCGCCCCGTCCTCGGTGATTTACTTTGTTGATTGCTATCCAATGACTGGGTGGACTGGCTGCGAACTTTAAGGGGATGAATCGAACATTTCTTGGTCTTTATAATAATGAACTTCACCATCTCCGCGAGGTGGCAGGGGAGTTCGCGCGCGAATTCCCAAAGATTGCCGGACGGCTTGCGCTGGACAGGGATGCGAAGGAGGAGTGCCCCGATCCGTTTGTAGAGAGGTTGTTGGAGGGATTTGCCTATCTTGCGGCGCGAGTGCAGTTGAAGCTTGATGCGGAGTTTCCGCGATTCACGCAATCGTTGCTGGAGACTGTGTATCCGCATTATCTCTGCCCGACTCCCTCCATGGCGATTGTGCGGATGGAGGCCGACCCTCAATCGCCGGGTTCTCCCGAGGGATTTCTCGTGGCGCGTGGAAGTGTGTTGCGGGGCAGCAGCAGTTCCAGTGATACAGCATGTGAGTTTCGCACTGCTCATGATGTGCGGATTTGGCCGCTGCGAGTCACAGAAGGGAAGTATCTGACCCGGAATATGGCGGAGCTTGGACTGCCGAATTCTCTGCGGGGAAAGGCGGCTATTCGCATTCGACTGGCTACGAATGGCGGTGCAAAGCTCAAGACTCTCGACTTGGACCGGCTTCCGATATTCTTGAGGGGGCTGAGCGAAACTCCGTCATCCATTTACGAGCAAGTGTTTTCCAGGGCTACGCATGTTGTGATTCGGACTTCGAAGGCAAACGGGAATATCAGCCATGTGTTGCCTGCTTCCACGATTAAGAGGCAGGGAATCAATGAAAGTGAGGCGCTGCTTCCCTATGCTCCCCGTGGATTTGAGGGCTACCGGTTGGTTCACGAATACTTCGCGATGCCGGAACGATTCATGTTTTTTGAATTCACCGAACTCGCTGCTGCGATCAAGAAATGCGATTGCGAGGAGGTGGATGTCATCATTCTGCTTCGAGAGGCGGAACCGCGTCTGGAAAACGTGGTCGATGCGCAGTCTTTCGAGTTGTTCAGCACCCCGATAATCAATCTTTTCCCGAAGCGACTCGACCCGATTTCGTTGGGTGACAAGTCATCGGAGTATCATGCAGTTGCCGACAAAACGCGCCCACTCGACTTTGAGATTTATCAAATTCAGCAAGTGGTGGGGCAGGGGGCTTCCGCTGATTCGCAGCAGATATTTCGGCCGTTCTACATGGCTAGGGATGTCGATCTGGAATCTGCGGCGTATTTTAATGCACATCGCGTTCCCCGTGTAATTTCGGCTCGGGAGAAGCAGTTCGGAGCGACTTCCTCCTACACGGGCGGGGAGGTTTATATCTCCCTCGTGGATGGCGCGGCTGCGCCTTACCGCTCGGATCTGGCGCAGATGAATGTGACGGCGCTTTGCAGCAATCGCCACCTCCCGATTCAATTAATTACGAGGCAGGGCAAGACGGATTTCCGGCTCGATCTTTTTGCACCGGTCTCATCGATTCGCTGTGTGGCCGGGCCGACCGACCCTCAGCCCGCACACCCCGACGGCGAGATTGCGTGGCGCATGATCAGTCACATGTCGCTCAATTATCTTTCGCTTCTCAATTCGGACGGCGATGCGGGACCGACGGGACTCAAGGAAATGCTGAAGCTCTATTGTGACGCTGCCGATCTTCGCAGCCAGAAACAGATCGATGGAATCACTGCGGCCTATTGCAAACCCATTATTCGACGAGTCGATGCGCCGGGACCCTTGACGTTTGGGCGGGGATTAGAGGTCGTCGTGGAGTTTGATGAGCCGGCGTTTGAAGGCAGCGGGGTGTTCATTCTGGGCTCGGTATTGGAGCAGTTTTTCTCGCGCTACGTGTCGCTCAATTCGTTCACTGAAACCGTCGTTCGTTCGCAACAAAGAGGGGAGATTATCCGATGGGCAGCTCATCCGGGGAAGAGACCGATCATCTAATTGCGCGTCTCGTAGAGAGCCCGTACGGATTCGCCTTCTTCCGCGCTGTGCGGCTTTTGGAGTGTCATTTTCGTGATGCGCCGAGAGTCGGCACTTCCCAGAGACTGAAGGACGAGTGGATTCGCTTTGGACAAAAGCCGTCACTGGCTTTTGCGCCGTCGAGTGTGGATCAGTTTGACGCGCCTGGCGACGGGCCGGCGCGAATGTTTGTTCAGTTCCTCGGCTTGCTCGGGCCGAACGGGCCATTGCCGACGCATGTGACCGAGTTCGTCATCGGGCGAATCATAGGAGCGAAAGACAAGACGCATGCGCGATTCTTTGACGTATTTAATCATCGGTTCGTTTCGCTGTTTTATCGGGCGTGGGCGGTGGCGCAAAAGACCGTGGATTTTGATCGTCCCGAGGATTCGCGCTTTACTGCATACATCGGCAGTCTGTTCGGAATTGGAATGGGTTCGCTGCTGGGCCGCGACGCTGTGCCGGATCGCGCGAAGCTTTATTTTTCCGGGCGACTTGCTTGCCAGACCCGGAATGCAGAGGGGTTGCAGGCGATCATCGAAGGTTTCTTCGGAATCAGGACTGTCATTGAGGAGTTTTCGGGCTTTTGGATGCGCATTCCCGAATCAAATCAATGCCGCTTGGGGGAGTCGCCGGAAACCGGTTCGATTGGGCGCAATGCAATTGCGGGATGTCGGAAATACGAGACGCAGTTGAAATTCAGGATTCGCATGGGCCCGATGAAACTGCGGGATTTGGAGCGGATTTTGCCCGGTGGAGCAGCGTTCAAACGGCTGAAAGACTGGGTGATGAACTACATCGGATACGAGTTGCGATGGGATGTTCAGTGTGTCGTCGAGGCCGCCGAAGTTCCGTCGGCGTGTCTTGGCAAGTCAGGGCGTCTCGGCCTCTCATGCTGGACGAAAAGCATGGATATGAGGAAGGACGCTGAAGATCCGATTTTTGACCCCGAGAATTACGCATGAAATTCTCGCCATTTTTTCGATTTACGAATAGCAAACGGTTTCACAAAGCTTTATGAAAATCGAGAAATCGGAATTGGAAGTTGGGATAAGCTTCCAGCCCGAAGGAACGTGAGCCGCGAGTAATTTTTCAACCCAACAAAAACAACATTAACCATGGCCGAAATCAAACCAGCAGTCCTCTTTGGTAAACTCAACACCATTGCCTACAAAGCCCTCGAAAGCGCGACAGTCTTTTGCAAGATGCGCGGCAATCCGAACGTCGAACTCGCTCACTGGATTTTCCAACTTATCCAGGCTCCCGATTCCGATCTTCTTCGGATCGTTAAGAAGTTCGGAATTGACGAGTCCAAGCTCGCATCCGAGTTGACTGCGAGTCTGGATCGACTCCCGCGTGGCGCGACTTCCATCTCCGGCTTCTCGCCGCAGCTTCAAGAAGCAGTGGAGTTCGGCTTCGTGTTTGGGTCGCTTTTGTATGGCGAGATTCAGGTGCGATCGGGACATGTAATTGTCGCGCTGTTGAAGAATCCAGGGCTGCGGCATTTGCTGCCGGGGCTCGCGAAAGAATTTGGCAAAATCAAAGAGGGCACATTGTCCGATGACTTTCAAAATATCGTCGCCGGCTCGCCGGAAGAATCGCTCAGCCCTGCGGATGGATCGGGCGCTGGCGGGGCCTCTCCGGGAGATGCGAGCGGAGCGATTGCTCCTGCCGCGCTGGGCAAACAGGAGGCGCTGAAACGCTTCACAACCGATCTCACCGAGAAGGTAAGAAAAGGGGAGATCGATCCGATTATCGGTCGCGACGAAGAGATCCGCCAGTGCGTGGACATCCTCATGCGTCGCCGGCAGAATAATCCGATTCTGACTGGTGAAGCCGGCGTAGGAAAGACCGCGGTCGTCGAAGGATTTGCCCATCGAATTGTTGCTGGCGATGTTCCGCCTGCGCTGAAGGATGTGAGTTTGCTTTCGCTCGACATTGGTCTCTTGCAAGCGGGTGCGAGCATGAAGGGCGAGTTTGAGCAGCGGCTTCGCAGCGTAATAGACGAAGTGCAGGCCTCGCCAAAGCCAATCATCATCTTTATCGACGAAGTACATACGCTCATCGGCGCGGGCGGTGCCGCGGGCACGGGCGATGCAGCAAACTTGCTGAAGCCTGCACTCGCACGGGGAACATTGCGCACGCTCGCGGCGACGACGTGGGATGAATACAAAAAGCACATCGAGAAAGATCCGGCGCTCACCCGCCGCTTCCAGACCGTTAAAGTCGAAGAGCCGGGCGAGGAGAAGTGCATACTGATGATGCGCGCCGTTGCTACTCCGTTCGAGAAGCATCACTGCGTTCAGATTCTCGACGAAGCGATCGACAGCGCAGTGCGCCTGTCGCACCGTTACATCTCTGGACGCCAATTGCCCGACAAGGCTGTGAGCCTCATCGATACAGCAAGCGCCCGTGTCGCGGTGAGCCAGCACGCGGTGCCCGCGCAGGTCGATGATTGCCGCCGCCGGATTCAGGCTCTGGAAACTGAAGTGGAAATTCTTGGCCGGGAATCCGCCGTTGGCGTCGATCATAAAACCCGCTCGGTGGAAGTGAATGCCAAGCTCGCGGGCGAGAAGGAGAAGCTTGTAGCTCTTGAGAAACACTGGGCCGAGGAGAAAGTACTCGTGACGAAGGTTTTGGAGTTGCGCGCGAAGCTTCGCGGCGCTGGTGTGGCACCGGATGAAGCAGTGAAGGCCGTGGCGACTGGCGCGGACGGCGCTGCTGCGCCGGGCGACGGAAAATTGAGCGCGGAGGAGCGCGAGAAACTCGTTGCCGAACTGGCGAAGATGCAAGCGGAGCTCAAAGAGTTTCAGGGTGAATCACCTCTCATCTTCCCGAGCGTGGACGCAAACGCTGTCGCGAGTGTCGTGGCTGATTGGACGGGCATTCCGGTCGGGCGCATGGTGAAAAATGAAATCCAGCAGGTGCTCAAACTAGCGGATGTCCTTGAGCGCCGCGTGGTCGGCCAGCGTTACGCGCTCGACGCGATTGCGCGCCGTGTTCAGACGAGCCGTGCGGGGCTCGACAATCCGAACCGCCCCATCGGCGTATTTATGCTGGTCGGCCCGAGCGGCACTGGAAAAACCGAGACAGCGCTCACGCTTGCCGAAGCACTCTACGGCGGAGAGCAGAACATCATCTCCATCAACATGAGCGAGTTTCAAGAGGCGCATACGGTCTCCACGCTCAAGGGGTCGCCTCCCGGTTATGTCGGCTATGGAGAAGGCGGCATCCTCACCGAGGCCGTTCGTCGCAAACCGTACAGCGTCGTCCTTCTCGATGAAGTCGAAAAGGCGCACTCCGATGTGCACGAGATTTTCTTCCAAGTCTTCGACAAAGGCTGGATGGAAGATTCCGAAGGGCGATACATCGACTTCAAAAACACGATTATCATTCTCACGAGCAATGCCGCGCAGGATGTGATCATCAACATGTGCAAAGACCCCGACCTCATGCCTGACGGGCTTGGGCTGGAGAAAGCGATGCGTGGCCCGCTCACCAAAGTGTTCCCGGACGCGCTCCTTAATCGTTTGCTGGTCCTTCCGTTCTACCCAATCACGAAGGACATGCTGAAGATGATCATCGGAATCAACCTCCGAAAAGTCGAAAAACGGATCTTTGAAAACCACAGGGTCCCGTTCACCTACAGCCCCGAGGTTACCGAACTCATCACACAGCGCTGCACCGAGCTCGAACGTGGTGCCCGTATGGTGGATGCGATGATCACGAATACCATGCTGCCTGAGATCGGTCGCGAGTTGCTGACCCGGCTGGCGGAAGGCTCGCCAGTCACCAAAGTGGACATCTCCGTAAAAGACGGAAACTTCCAATACAGCTTTGCATGATTCAGCGGCCGGCCTCGTGTCGTAGTTGAATGGAGCGTGCCTGTTTGACATCTCCCATCAACCTGCTACATTTCTTCACGTGAGAGAGATTCGCGCCAGCTTCTGGGTTCGCGTTTTCGTCGTCATGCTGACGATGATGGGCTGGGTCGTGCTTTCCAATCATTGTGCTCTCGGCGCGATGGCGGGCCGCTCGCATGGCGCTGCTCAGAGCTGCTGCGCAAAGACGCAATCATCCAGCCATCCGGCGCCGACGAAGCGTCCGCCTGTCATCATGGAGTGTTGCAAGACGATGCGGGCAGTTGTGCCGGACATTGTTCATGTCAGCGAGCCCGCTGTGTGGGCTTCGGTTCTGACATTTGCGGAGGCGCTTTTTTTATTCCCAACGCCGCTCGAAGATTCCGCGCCCGCTTTCGCGGATTCCGGTCCGCCGGATCGAGCTTCGACTTTTTCGGAACTCGTCCTTCAGCAGAGCCTGCTTTCGCATGCTCCGCCAGTGAGCGCGTAGCGGCACGGCTTCCCGGCATCGCCGGTTCTTGAGGCAGTTACCGCAACCCAACAATCCCACGCCCGTGCGGGCGCGGAGTGCCGTGATGCCACGGTTCACCGATCCGCACCGTCGTGTCTTGCGCGCTGCCTGTTCCGCGCAAGTCAGGCGTCCGATCCACTGGCAGGCGCAAAAACAAATACAAACATCATATCATGAAAACTAAATCCATCATCGCAGCCATCACGCTCCTCGGGAGCCTGTTCACCTTCGCAGCCGACTCCGGCGTGCCAAAGGATTATCCGCTTAAAAAATGCGTCATCTCCGGCGAGGAGTTGGGCGGCGGAGACATGACACCATACAAGGTTTCCCACGAAGGAACCGACGTGTGGCTGTGCTGCAAGAGCTGCGAAAAGAAGTTCAAAGCGAGCCCAGCGAAGTTCGCGAAAATGGTCAAGGACGCGCAGCCCAAAAAGTAACGCAATCCAGTTCCGGGCGGCGTCCGATCCGCCGTCCGGACCTGCAAGATGAATCCCGCTTATCCATGAAATCCAACATCTTCGCCAGCACTTCGCCGGTCTTCGCGGCAGCGCTTCTTTTTGCGCTCCCATTTTGCTCCGCAGCGCAATCGCCCGTGGCGGTTCCCGCCGTCATCGCGACAAGTCACGGCCGGGTTCTGGACGACGAATGGCTTGCACGGATTCGTGCTGAAGCCCGGCAGCAGCACCCCACCGTGGAAGCGGCTCGGGCGAGGCTTGCCGCGGCATCCGCCGGAGTTCGCGCCGTGCGGTTGTGGGATGATCCGATGGCTTCATTTTCCCTCACCGCAGCACGCCGCAGTATGCGGATGAGCGATGGCGACATCGGCCTCGGCTTTGAGCAGCAGCTTCCTCGTCCAGGGCTCTACGGAGCGATGAAAGACAAGGCTGAAGCTGAACAACGAGCGCAGTCCGCCGGAGTGCTCGCGGCGCAAGCCGAACTCGGCATGGAGACCGCGAATGCTGCGCTGGAACTTGCGCTGGCGGATGAGGCAATCGCGCTGGAGACACAGCAAGTCGAGTGGGTGCAGCAGATGTCTGCAAACGCCCGTGAGCGCGCGAAAGACCCCTCGTCCAGCGCTGCGGAAGCGCTGCGACTCGAGAGCGAACTTGCGCGGGAGCGGCAGACTCTCGCCGCCATGCAGCGGGAACGGCAACAACGTGCGCGTCAACTCAACATCCTTCTTGGACGACGGGCGTCCCAATCGTGGGCCAGACTTTCGCTCCCTGGAATCGCAACCGCGCCCGAGCTCTCGACCCTGCTCGGACGGCTCGCGTCTGCGAATCCCCGCATGCAAGGCCTTCGACACATGGCGGCTGCTGCAAATGCAGAGACCACCATCGCCCGTCGCGAACGCCAGCCCGGTGTGACAGTCGGTGTGGATACCAATACCTTTTCCGGTGGCGATTTTCGCGATGCAACCTTCGGCGTGAAAGTCACCCTGCCATGGTTCAATGACCGCGTGTATCGCGCGAACGAAGAGCGCGCCGCTGCGCTCGCAGGAGCTGCGCGAAACGAACTCGCAGCAGCGGAGCGGGAGCTTCAATCGCAGGCCATCGCCGCATCAACGACCGCGCGCAATGGCGCGCAGCAGGCCGCAGCGTATTCCGCAGAGATCATCCCCGCCGCTACGCGTGCAGCCGAGGCCGTGGCAAATGCGTGGCTGAGCTCCAAGGCAACACTGCTCGAAGTGCTTGAGGCCCGGCGCTCGCTGCTCACTTCACGGCTGGAGGAAAAGCGATTCCTCGCAGCACACCGTGCCGCACTGGAAACACTCCGCGCGCTCGCACCACATTCCAACCACTGATCATCGAGACCATGAAAACACCCGCAATTATCCTACTCACGCTCGCCATTGCAGTGCCCGCCACGTGGCTTGCGACACGTCCGCCGGGCGCGTCACACGGCGGCACCACAGACGCTTCGGGGCGGAAGCTTCTCTTCTACCAAAGCGCCATGCACCCGTGGGTGAAGAGCGACAAGCCGGGCCGCTGCACGATTTGCGGAATGGAGCTCACACCTGTGTACGAGGGCGAGAAAGGGTTCGACTCCACGGGTGATGTCGTGACGCTCAATCAACACGCCGTGCAGGTTCTCCACGTCCAAACCGTCGAGGCGAAAAAGCGCCCGCTGGCAAAGACTCTGAGCGTTGCCGGGATGATCGACGACGATGCGACACGGCACCGCCTGCTTTCTGCGTACGCGCCGGGTCGCGTCGAAAAGCTGCACGTCAATTTCGTCGGCGCGGATGTGGCGGAGGGCCAGCCGCTCGCAGATTTTTACAGCCCGACGCTGCTGCAGGCCGAGCGCGAGTATCGGACGCTCTCCGGTGAACTGCGGCACAATGTTTCGCTGCGGCTCACGCAATTGGGGCTGACGGCGGCGCAGATCGAAAAGCTGCCGCAAAAATCCGGCGACAAGTTGACCTCGGAAATCCTCGCCCCGCTCGGCGGCACCGTTGTTGCGCAGCACGTCTATGAGGGCCAATACGTGCAGGAAGGAGAGAAGCTCTTTGAAATCGCGGACTTCTCGAAAATGTGGTTTCAATTTCGCGCATACGAACAGGATCTTCCGTGGATAAAGCCGGGGCTGAAAGTGGACATCACGACGCCATCGCATCCGGGCCGGGTGTTCTCCGGCAGCATCACTTTTACCGATCCAAACTTCGACGAAGCCACGCGCTCGACGAAGGTTCGCGTCGAGTTGGAAAACCCGATTGTGAATGGACGGCGACTGCTCCTTCACCGCCTTTACGCCGACGGTCTCGTGCGCCTCGAAGAGCCGGAGGTGCTCGCCATTCCACGATCCGCGGTCATTCAGACCGGGCCCGAGGCTGTGGTTTTCGTGGACGAAGGCGAAGGTGCATACTCGCGACGAGTCGTCAGTCTCGGTCGGCGCGGCGACATCGTTGTCGAGGTTTTATCCGGCTTGAAAGGGAGCGAGAAAGTGGTGACGAACGGGAATTTGCTCATGGACGGACAGGCGGAAATGAATCGCTCTTACTCCACGCAAAAGGAGATGCCGCCGATGCCGGGGCAGGAAGTTCCGGCGCTGACAGATGCCCAGCGGAGGGCGGTTGAGTCGTTCTCGATGGCTGCCGACGCAATCGCCGCCGCGCTGGCAAAGGACGATCTTCTCGCATTCAACAAAGCTGCGCCCGATGCGATGAAGACCACCGAAACGCTCACGGCGGCCCTGGCGGATCGCGCCGACCTTACCGCGGAACTAAAGGCGCTAAGCGATGCGCGTCATCTCGGCGATGCGGTCAACATCATCGCCGCGCGCAAAATGTTTCATGCGTATTCCATGGCCGCCGTCGCAGTGATGGTGCCGCTCCGCAAGGGTGACAAGCCGATGAGTGTCGAAGTTTTTGAATGCCCAATGGTGAATCAGGCTGTTTCCGGTGCCCCGAAAAAAGGGCGCTGGCTGCAACTCGCAGGAACCACGATCCGCAATCCGTTTTTCGGCGCAGAAATGCTCGACTGCGGCGCACCCGTGAAACCCTG
>JAYSTZ010000180.1:0-4260 GCA_043719365.1 Verrucomicrobiaceae bacterium
GGCCGAGGTGCGGCTGTGGCCGAGCAAGGTGGACAATGGCGTGGAGGAAATGCTGCTGCTGCGTTTTCCCAAGCTGGCGATCGTGCAGGGCGCGGACGCGGTGAAGACGGCTTTCGCGGAGTGCGACTTTCTGCTGCATGGCTCGGGGCCTTCGCTCATGGCGGAGAGCCATCTCGAAAAATGGCGCGCGGAGACGGGCAAGCCGTACGGCGTTTGCGGGATCACGCTGTCGGCGGTGCAGTCGGGCACGATCGGGGTTTTGAACGGGGCACGGTTCGTTTTCTTCCGCGATTCCGTTTCACTCCAGCTCGCGAAGGACAAGGGCTGCTCGGCTCCGGTGATGGAGTTCGGGCCGGATGGTGCGTTTGGCGTGGATCTGCGCAACGATGCGGCGGCGGTGGCGTTCATGCAGGCGAACGGGCTGGAGGAAGGGAAGTTTCTCTGCGTCATTCCGCGGCTGCGCAAGACGCCCTACTGGAAAATCCACGGCAAGCCGATGACCGCCGCGGATGAGCAGAGCCATGTGCGCAACGAGGCGATGAAGGAGCACGATCACGCGCCATTGCGCGAGGCGATCATCGCCGTGGTGCGGCAGACGGCGCTGCGCGTGCTGGTTTGCCCGGAGGATCAAAGCCAGATGGAAATCGGGAAGGAGATGCTCGTGAATCCGCTGCCCGACGACGTGAAGGCGCGGGTGGTCTGGCGCGAAAAATATTGGCTGACCGACGAAGCGGTGAGCACCTATGTCCGCAGTGCGGGGCTCTTCGGCAACGAAATGCACTCGCCGATCATGTGCATCGGCAATGGCATCCCGGCGATCGTCTGCCGCTGGGCCGAACAGACGAGCAAGGGTTTCATGTGGCGCGACATCGGCCTCGGTGACTGGCTGTTTGACCTAGATCGGGACGAAGACCTGCCGCGAATCGCGCCCGCGGTGCTGGCGCTCGCGCGTGATCCGGCGGCAGCGAAGGCGAAGGCGATGAAGGCGCGAGAGTTCGTGCAGGATCGGCAGCGCGCGATGCTGGCGGTGTTGGGAAAATCACTCGCTGCGTGAAAGCCGCGGGAAGATTCCCGCCGGCGCAATCAGTGACTCCGGGCATGCGGAATGGTGAGGGTCTGTCCTGCACGCAGCTTGCGCTCATCCTGAATCTGATTGGTCGTTTTCAATGCCGCGACGGTGACGCCGTAGTGGGCCGCGATGGAGCCAAGCGTTTCGCCTTTCGCGACAACATGGGGGTGTTTGGTGCCTTGCTCGTTCCACTCGCCGGCTTCGTGGCATCTGCCGCCGCCGGTTGTGCGACGTGCCGCGTTTTCATGTAGTTTTTTAGCGCGGGATCGATCTGCACCATCTTGGCTTCCAGCCGCTGCTCCGCCTCCTCGTAGGCTGCGCGAACCTTGGGGTCGCGCAGGGCGATTTTTCGGACTTGCTGATACTCCTGTTCCTGGCTCCTGGAGTCCACCGCTGAAAGCGAAAGGGGGATGGCAAGCAACGCGATGGGGAGGAGAAAATATTTGAGCATGCGCTACGGATTATCGTCCGTGCGGGACAGCGCAAGCGCGATCTGACCAAGGCACACCGCGCCTCGCTACAGCGGCGATCTCACGGCTTGAATCGGAACCCACTGCTGATACACCCGCAGTTCCCAAGGCTCACTATGTCCCTCATCCAGCTTCTTCGCCCACTCACGGAAATCAAAGTCAGACGCATGGCCCCGCGGATGAAAGTCCTGGCTTTTTTAATGCTCGCGGCCGGTCTCAATGCGTGCAGTAAGGCACCCGAATCCGATGCTGCCGGAACCATCGAAAATCCGGCACCGGCCCTGCGTTCGGAGGAGTCTGCAAGCGACCCCGGTCCGCCTAAAAACGCGAAGGAGGCGACCAAGAGAGCTGTCGAATTCGCCCGGAGCGCCTCAGCCGCAGCTAAGAATGCCGCCGCCGCCGCAGAGCGCGCCGCCGCGGCGGCAGACGCTGCCGTGGAGGCTATCCAGAAAATCCCGCAAGACCCATCGCCGAAGGTACCGGCGACTCCGAAGCCTGGAAAATAGCCGGAGGATTCCTAGGTCAAAACGGACTCATGGCTTTGACGAATGGGAGTTCGTCAAGGTCTGCGGCTTTTCCATGAACGAGCCGTAGAAAAAAGATCGCTCAGATGAATCAGCATCCGGCTGATACCATGCGCGACGGTGGATTTTCCAAGGCTTGTCTTCCGTGGCGCATCCCGCAAAGACGAGCAGCAGCAGCGCACCCAGTCCCACCATGGACTTCAATGTCAGAGGAATGTGGAACTGGGTGCTGTGTGCCGCGGGTTACGCCTGCTTTTTCGCATTCGCCCACCGCCTCTGGGCGGCGGCGACCATCTTGGCGCGGGCTTCCGGGCTGATGACTCGCTTGGCTTTGGCCTTGGGAGCGCCGGCTGCTTTCTGCGCTTTCGCCGTCGGTGCCGGAGCGCCTTTCTTCCGCGCATCCCAGCGGGCTTTCATGGCTGCCGCCAGTTTGGCCCGACCTTCGGGCGTGATGCCGCGCTTCTTTTTCGCAGGCTTGGCCGCCGGGGCTGCGCCGCCCTTTCGAATCGCCCAGCGGGCCCGCTGGGCCGCCGCCATTTTGGCGCGGGCTTCCGGTGAGACAGTGCGTTTGCCTTTCCGGGTCTTGACGGCGGCGGCAGCCGAAGCCGGAACTTCGCCGCCGAGGATGGAGGCTAGTTGTGCTTGCAGCGATTCAATCTGCTCGGAGATGGTGATCGCGCGTTTAAGTTGGATGAGGGATGGTGTGGTATTGGACATGGCCGACAGTTACTATGTCGTGCTTTGACAAGTCAATAGCTTTGCCAAACCTTTTTTTGCAGTGCTGTGACTCGCTTAATTCCGAAGCAGTAGGTGCGATGGGAGTCAAGGCACCAGCGTTTCAGTGCAACGGCCGGGGATGGCCCACTCAGTCCTTACTATCCCAAGCCACTACGATCCCGTCGTCGAGTGTCACCTTGAGACCAAAGCGGTTCTTTCCAACAGGCCGGTATTTCCAGACTTCCTTGCTCTTGGTCTTGAGGACTTTTTGATCGGTGTCGGCCGGCGTGCCGAGTGAATCGAGAAGCTGCTCCTGTGTCTCTCCCTGCCACAGCACTCGCTTCATGATGCGGCGGGCAATTTCAGCGTCGCCGTACTTTTCGGTCAGTTGTTTGCGCCGCTGGCGATAACCCCACAGGCCGGCAAGAGTGATGATTAGGATCGCTCCTAGGAGGAGGGCGAGGATGGTGGAAAAGTGCATGGAGTTTCAAATGCCTAGCACACCTAGGCGGAAAAGCCGCGCAGGCAATTTTGCGTCTTGGGAGAGCAGCGCGGCACAGAACGCCGAACGCCGGGCCACGGTCAACTCGATCTTCGCCTTCCTTGCGCCGCTGGTGGGGATTGCGCTTGTCAGCCCGCCCCCGCGTGCCGTCTGTTTCCGCCGACACACTCATGGCGTCCAACTATACCGAAGCCAGCATCAAGACCCTCAGCTCGCTCGAGCACATCCGCCTCCGTCCCGGCATGTACATCGGCCGGCTCGGCAACGGGAACCACGCGGAGGACGGCATCTACGTGCTGCTCAAGGAGACGATCGATAACTCGATTGATGAATTCATGATGGGGCAGGGAAAGAAGATCGAGGTCGAGATCACGGAGCGCAGCGTGAAGGTGCGCGACTACGGCCGCGGCATCCCGCTGGGGAAACTCGTGGACTGCGTTTCGATCATCAACACGGGCGCGAAGTATGACAGCGATACTTTCCAAAAGGCCGTGGGGCTCAATGGGGTCGGGCAGAAGGCGGTGAACGCGCTCTCGCTGAACTACCGCGCGCAGGCGATCCGCGAGGGGGAGTCGAAGGTCGTTGATTTTGAAAAGGGGAAGCTCAAGACCCAGTCGCGCGTCACGAAGACGGCCGAGCGCAACGGCACGCTCGTGGAGTTCACGCCCGACGAGGCGCTCTTTGGCAAGGACTTCAAGTTCCGCCTCGAGTTCATCGAGGACATGCTGTGGAAATACGCCTTCCTCAACCGCGGGCTCACGCTCACGCTCAACGGCAAGCCCTTCAAATCCGCAAACGGCCTGAAGGATCTGCTCGCGAAGGAACTCAGCGGCGAGCCCCTTTACCCGATCATCCATCTCGAAGGCGAAGACATCGAAATCGCCGTCACGCATGGCAACCACTACGGCGAGGAATACTGGTCCTTCGTGAACGGCCAGCACACGACGATGGGCGGCACGCATCTCGCCGCATTCCGCG
>JAYSTZ010000019.1:0-2155 GCA_043719365.1 Verrucomicrobiaceae bacterium
GTGGCGCTGGCGTTTCGAGGTCGCCGACTTGAACCATGTGAAATACTGGAACCAGGTCGCGAACTGGATCGCGGAAATCCCGTTTGCGGTGCGGGACAAGTTCGTGTCGCTCGACGCGGGCGGAATCACGTATCGGCCCGGCGAGTCGGCGGAAATCCGCGTGCGGCTGCGCGACGGCGAGGGCAAGCCGGTGACGAACGCCGGGGTCGATGCGGTGCTTTCGCGCGACGGGAAAAAAGTCGCGACCATCCGGCTCGCGCCCGACGACAATGCAGGCGGACTTTTCCGCGGCAAGACCGCGGAGCTGGAGCCGGGGAACTACGAGGTCGCGGTGGAGTCCGCGGGCAGCATCGCCGAGCGGGATTTGCAGGCCCGGACGCAATTCAAAGTCGAGCCGCGGGAGACGGGCGAAATGATTCAGCTCAGCCTCAATGAAGACCTACTGCGGCAGGTTTCGGCGGCGACGGGTGGCGAGTATTTGCGCGAGGAAAACATCGACCGTCTCGCCGAACTGCTCGCGCCGATGAGCCAGGGCAAGGTCATCGAGAGCGACACGGTGCTTTGGCAGAGCTGGTGGTGGTTCGTGCCGATTGTGCTGCTGCTGACGGTGGAGTGGATTGTTCGCAAACGGGTGGGGATGCTGTGAGTAGATGGTTGTGACAGGAAGGTGATCGCCGCAATGCAATGACCTCGTGGCTCCGAGGTTTTGTGCCGCGTTCGCCGGTCACGCGAACAATTCGAAATGCTCCTTCAACGGCGGATCGGTTGCCGTTGCTGTGGCTGGGATCGCCAATTCGGGAGTCGATTCCGCATCCGAAGAGAGCGATGCAAAGGCGGCTTTCCAAGCGCTCGCCTTCATTCCTGCGACCGGGCCCAAGCCGACGAGAAAATGCGCCCCACGCACAACGCGACGATCATGGCGGGAGAGGGTGAAGCCGGACGCGGTGAGGCGCGCACTTCGTTCCTGCGCGACACGCTCGGCTTGAATCCATGCGGCTGGCGGCGTCTGCACCGGACGGCAATCGGCGGTTTGTTTGCGACAGACGAGCAACACGTCCAACTGAATAGGTTCGCTGGCCTGGGCCTTTGGTGTGGCTACGGACATTTCAGACCGGACTGGATGCGCCTCTACGACCGAGAAGTCCGCGCCGAAAATTGCCTCTGCGAGCGAAGCCCAGCCACCGGGTCGCGAGTGGTGGTAGCTAAATACGAGAAGTCCCTCGTCTTTCAGCACTCGATGACACTCGGAAAAAACCGCAGCCAGCTTTGCGGCAAAGGAATCTGCATCGGTGTCCTGAACCTCGCGGGCATTGCGGGTGGTCGCGGCATTCGCGATGAACCCGCGCGGGTGAAGCACCTGCCAGGCGTGGAAAAAATCGGCGAGTTCGGAGTAGTGGACGTTGTCGAAGAAGGGAGGATCGGTGACGACGTAATCAACACTCGCCGCTGGCAAGCCGGTTGAATCTGAACTTCCACACGAGAGGTAAATGCCGCGTGGCGCGAAGCGCCCGTTTGCGGGGAAAGCCGTCGCGGCTTCACCGGCAAACGCCGCGCTGGAGATCGTTTCGGAACGCCCTTCACCCAAAGTGACTTCCCGCGGGGCGGCTCGATACTCCAACGCGCGGAGCAAGCGACCGCGAAAAAGGTTGGAGAAGGAGCCGGAGCTTTTTGGGGTTCCCCACACGTTGGCTTCAATCGGAGTGCGCTCGGGTTTGAGGATATGATGCGAAAACATGTGCCGCACCGCGCCGGTGCCTTCACCTTTATAGGACGCGAAAAGATTGTTGAACTCCAGGACGCCGGAGAAAAGCACGAGCAGCGCATCGCGGGTGGATTCGTCCGGCAACGCGGCGATGGCCTCGTGCAGCCAGCCGAGCGCGAGTAGCTGCCGGTCATTGAAGAAATCGCGCCAAGCCTTGTAGCCATAGCCGATGGCTTGGCGGGTGTTGTAGCCGTCCGCGAGTTCGCCCACAGGCAAGCGGATGCGCCCGGCGGCGACTTCCTCGCTCAACAGCGTGCTGGCGGCCGCACAGGCCGCGAAGTCCTCATCGGTGGCCCGGAGATATTGCTTATCTCCAGAGCCGGTGAGCACGAGTTTCGCGTAGAGCCGGTGCGCCGGGGGCGTGCCAACGGCACGTATCGCTGGGGCAATGGC
>JAYSTZ010000181.1:0-1863 GCA_043719365.1 Verrucomicrobiaceae bacterium
TCGCAGCCCTGGCTCGCGGACTGGAAGGGTGCCACACTCGAAGACGTCCGCCTCGTCGAACAAAAGAAAGACCTCACATGGCCGACTGGCCTGCCGCCCGCGTGGTGGGCAAAAATCTCGTATCCGGAAAAAGGCACTGGCTACCTTGCATGGGACTCCTGCGGCGATGGAAAGATCATCGAGTTTGAGTTCGACGCCGCGCTCGCCATCGACGCGCCCGACGCGAAGGCGATCAAGGGCGTGCCTGCGCTCCAGCAATTTGCCATCCCGCAAAGAGACGGGAGCTCCATCGCATCCAGATGCGTCCCGACTTCCGCGGCGAGCGTGCTCGGTTTTTGGATGGAGCGCGACCATCCGCAATGGCGCGGCGATGCCGGTGCCGCGCCGCTCCAGGCTCTCACCAGGCGCATCCGCGCGCGGCTCGACATGCAGGCCATCCCCGACAAAGACGGCTATACCGACGACGCCATGACGCTCGCTGGCGCGATGCCCGACGAGCTCGCCCGTGCCATTCAGCCTGACGCCGACGAATACCGCGTGCCCATCCGAAGCGGCGTGAGCCGGTTCCGCTATGAAACATTGCAGACCGAGATCAGCGCAGGTCGCCCCGTGCTCCTCTCCTGCATCGTCCGGCTCCGGCACAAGCCGCAACTCTCGTGGGGCCACGAAGTCGCCGGCGTAGGCTGGGGGAAGCTCGGCGAGGTCTGTTTCGTGGGAATCGTGGACAATTTCTACCCCGTGAAAAACCCTGCAACCATCCGCTGGCTCCGCACGGACGCATTCGATTCGCTCATCACCATCCGCCCCGCGCCTTAGTGCTCTGCTGGTCGGGAATTGAGGGTGTATAAGGGGTGGATAGTAATCCTGGGTTCGTGAAACTTGGCTGGCCTTTCAGAGTTTGAAGGGATCGCTCTCTTGGAATCTCCTCTCATTCGTCGCGCATGCCAAAACAATCAGTGCGTCCCCGGTGTTCGTTCCCGGCAAAGCGGCCCGACTAAGGCAGCTTTTGCACTTCGACGTCGTAGATCTTCCAAGTGTTCTTAGCGCACGCCTTCGGCATGTAAAAGCCCCACCGGCCTCCCTCGGCGACTTTCTCAATTTCGGATGTGTCGTAGTCTTTAATGGCCGAGGAGCCATTGAGGTCCATCGAGATTTTGTCGCCGTTGACTTGGAAGACGAAGGTGTTCTTTTCGAGCACTGACACCTTGGTTCCGGAGATGGGGATTTCCTGCTTTTTGCCGTAAATTTCGACCACTTGTTCGCCTTTTTCTTTTTGGCACGCGCCGAGGGCAACTGCTTGCGACGGTTTCCATCCCGGGAAGAGCATGAGCTGGCGGCAGCATCCGTCCGGGCATTGGATGTCGAATTTCCCGCGCACGACGAATTTTCTGCCTGCGCGACCGGGGGCGAGGATGGAAGCGGAACTTCCTGCACCTTTGCAAATGAGTGCTCCATCCGCAGCGGTCCATTTCCCGAGGCGGCGCGTCCAACCGGCGAGCGCGTCGTCGAAGCGAACGGGCACTGGTTTTCCGGTCGCGATGCCGCGCTCAAATTCCGCAGATGCCCGGAGTCCGGCGAGCGCCGGACCGGCCTTGGGACTCGCCGCTTTTTCGATTGCTGCGAGCTGAGTGAGTGCCTCGACTTGTTTGCCTGCATCCAAGGTCTCGACGGCTTTTTTGTAGCTTGCGAACTGCTTTACCGATGCGAGGGCAAGCTCGGCCTCCACATCTGCGGGCTCGAGCTTGCGGAGCTTTAGCATCTTTGTGAGAGCAGGGTTTAGCGTTGAGCCTGCGGTGAGATAGGCCGCACCGGCTTTGTCTAAATCGTGCGCGAGCCAGGAGAAAGTGGCGAGCCATTGCGACC
>JAYSTZ010000182.1:0-4257 GCA_043719365.1 Verrucomicrobiaceae bacterium
GCGGATGCATTCTTCGCTGCATGAGCCAAAGAACCGGAGATGGATAGACAATCATGCTATGCTCGTGTCCTTGAACGCCACCCTGATCCTTTTCTCAGCCATTTCCTTTTTTTCCTACGGTTCGGCGTGTTTTCTCTCCGCCCACGTAAAGCGGGAGTTCGATCGCTACCAGCTTGGATCGCAGCGCATTCTGGTGGGTGGGCTACAGTTATGCGCGGCGATCGGACTGCTGGCTGGCCTGAGCCAGCCGTGGATGGGGCGCGCGGCGTCCGCCGGACTTGCCGTCATGATGCTGATTGCCGTCTGCGTCCGGATTAAAATCAAAGACACTCTGCCGCAGACGACCCCGGCGCTGCTCTATTTCGCGCTGAACGCCTACCTTTGTCTGGCCGCGTTCTGACCCGCCGATTCCTCACAGCAAAGCAATGGCGGCGCACATCGCGAGCACGGCGATGGATGGTAGGGCTTTCTTGATCGGGTCTTTCACTTTGAGGTGCATGACGAACGCCCCCAGCATGAGCACCCCGAGGCCGATCGCCGCCGGTTGTGCGACGCTGTGAATCCAAATGGCGGCCAGAAGAGCGAGCGCCAGTCCGACCTTGAGCACGCCGATCACGCACATGAACCAGAAGGGCAGCCCGTAGGCGGCAAATTCCTCGCGCAGGTTCTTCGCATCGCCGCCGCGATACGACGAGGTTTTCCCCGACCTAAGCATCCAGACATTTAGAATTCCGAGGCCGACGATGAGCTGCAAGGCAGTGAGAATGTATTCCACGATGGTATCAGATGACGCGATCCGTTCGGTTTGAACGACACAAACCTTGCCCCGCCGACTGAGGACCCGCAAGTAAATCTCCTGTCTCTTCTTCATGTGGGAAACCGATGCTTCACCCAAGCTCTGAGTCCCTCGGTCGCACTCCGCGTTACATCCGGCGCGATCCCCTTTCAGCCGAAGGTCGATTACCTCGCCAACAAGAACATCGCGTATTGGATCCTCGCGCTCGCAGCCATCGCGATTGCGGTTGCGAGCTCGTCATGGACAAGGTTTGGGAGCGACTGGATCGGCATCCCTCCCGTAAGACGCTCCGTGGTTGCCGAGCTTTGGCAGCAACGCATCACGAGTAACGTCCATCGCTGCGAGAAGCGCTTGCGCCATCGCGCGCCTCTCCGGCGTCGGTTCCTGCTGCGGCAGCATCCCGGCGAAACGCCCTTCGATGCCGTCGAATTTCAGCGCATCAAATTCACCGAACCCGAAAAATCCACCGACGTCCGTCCGCAGGATTGGCAGGAATCGCTGAGTTTTGCGACCCTGCGCCTCGCCCATCCCGACCACGATAGGTCGCGCCGTAGGCGTTGCAGATCAGCCGCCCGATGTTGGCAAAATCGTCCGTCACGCGCTCGTTGGTCAGGTCACCATCCGCCCACCGCACGCGCAGCGCCTCCTTCGCCTCGTTCGGCCACGCCATCATTTTTGAGCAGCGGAAAGCGGCGGGCCGTTTTCTTGTGGTCGCCTTGTTCAAGCCAAAGCTGGCCGTAGTAGCGTCCATTGCGCACGTAAAGACTTGGAACTCTACGATTGCGGGAATCGCGTACAGTCATAAAGTGTACGCGTTGACGTGCTGTGCCAGAGGCTTGTGCTTAGAGCTACCGAGATCATTTCCCGGTGTTTCGGGCCGATATTCTAGTAAAGGGGCGAGTCATGACCTCAGAAATGGGGTGAATACAGAGAAGCCGAGGTGGTGAAATTGGCAGACACGCCAGACTTAGGATCTGGTACCGCAAGGTGTAGGGGTTCAAGTCCCCTCCTCGGCACTCCTTCCTGCGTTCCGCAGGTGGAGTAAACGCGGGATCGAGCTAATCCTGAATCCGTCTCAGCAGCAGCGCCGCGCCGAAGCAGGTCACCACCGCTCCGATCGCGAGGAAACACAGGTCGCCGACAATCGCGCTGAGCCCGGCTTGCCCGAGGCTGACCAGGCGGAAGGCGTGGCAGAAGTGCGTGAGTGGAAAGGTTTGCGAGATGGCGCGGATGCTGGCCGGGAGCTGATCGAGCGTGGCGAAGGCACCGGAGAGTGGGAAGACGGGGAGCAGATAGAAGACGGCGAACTGGATGGCCTGCGCTTGCGTGCGGCAGAAGGTGGAGATGAGCAGGCCTGTGCCGAGCGAGCACAGGAGGAAGAGCAGGCAGAGCACTCCGAGCAGGAGCGGCGCGCGGTAAAGGACGTGGAAATGGTAGCGGCCCGTGGCGAGGGTCATGCCGATGAGGATGATGGAGACGGCGAGGTACGGGAGGACTTTGCCGATGACGATTTCTTCGCGGCGCAGTGGGGTGACGAGGAGTTGCGAGAGCGTGCCGCTTTCCCGCTCGCGCGCGATGGTGCAGGCCATGAGCGTGACGGTGAGGAGCTGCAAAATGAGGCCCACGATGCCGGGGATGACGAAGTCGATGAAGCGGAGTTTCGGGTTGTAGAGGATCTCGCTTTCGGAGGTCCACGGCGTCATCGACGAGGTGAATTGTTTGCGCGTCTCGATGGGAATTTGTTTACCCATTTCGATGACCGACTCGGGAAGCTGGTCAATCATGTCCTGCCGCGAATCCATCTGGAATTGCCCGAGGACGCCCTGCACCGCGCCTTCGAGCTGCGGCGCGGAATTGGTATCCATGCCGTCGAGGATGAGGCGTAGCGGGAGCGGATCGCCGTTGTGCAAACTCGCGCCCCATCCGGCGGGGATGATGACGACGCCTTGCGCGCCGACTTTCAGCAGGTCAATGCCTTCGAGGGAAATCGCGGAAGAATCGCGCCACGCAAACGTCGAACTCTCCCGCAATTTTCCCGCGAACTTTTCGCTCGGCTCGCTGCGGTCTTGATCGAACAGCATTACGGGTGCGTCGGTCAGTTCGGTGATTTCAAACGCGTGCCCGAGCAGCAGCGTGAATGCAGGCGGCAGCGTGAAGATCAGGATGAGGATGCGCCAGTCGCGCAGGATGTGGATGAATTCCTTCCGCGCGACGCTGGCGATGGCTCGGAGGGTGCCCGCGATTTTCATTTCTCTAAAATCTCCTCGTAGCCCTGCGAGTAAGCCTTGAACACATCCTCCATATCCGGCGCGACCCACGCGTGATCGAGCCAGCGCAGCGTGGGAAAAGGCCACGCGCTTTTCCATTCGGCCACGAGCTTTTCCGCGACCGCAGAATAAACGCGCACCTTCCCGCTGCGCAGCGCCACGCCGAGCACGCCGGGCACGCGGCGGAGCTGGATGAGCGCATCCATCACCGGCTCGACTTGCACTTCGAGAAGCTGGCCCTTGAAGCGCTGTTTCAGCCGCAGCGGCGATTCCTTGGCGAGCAGCCGGCCTTGATGCAGGAAGCCGACTTCCGTGCAGCGCTCGGCTTCATCCATGTAATGCGTCGTCACGAAAATCGTCGTGCCCGCGTGGCTCAGATCATAGAGCAAATCCCAAATTTGCTGACGATGCACCGGGTCGAGGCCGGACGTGGGCTCATCGAGAAAAAGCAGCGCCGGTTCGTGGATGAGCGCGCACGCGACCGCGAGCATCTGCCTCATGCCGCCGGAAAGACTGCCCGCGAGTGCGGAGCGTTTCGCGGTGAGATCGAGCTGCTTCACCAGCGTCTCGATCCGCGCATCCAACCGCGCGCCACTCACGCGATAAGCGCCGCCGAAAAAGCGCAGGTTTTCATCCACCGTGAGATCGGGATAGAGGCTGAATTTCTGCGCCACATATCCGAACCGCGACCGCACCTCATACCGCTCCGCCCAAATGTCGCGCCCCATGATTTTCCCCGTGCCAGACGACGCTTTGTTCAAGCCGCACAGCATCCGCATCGTCGTCGTCTTCCCTGCCCCGTTCGCGCCGAGAAAGCCGAAAATTTCTCCCGCCGGAATGGACATCGAGACGCCATCGACGGCTGTAAATTGCCCGAAAGATTTGGCGAGTTGATCGAGAACGACGGCGGGCTCTGGCATGAAGCCGCGATGGGTAGCGCACCGCTTTCGGCACCGCCAGCACAACCTTTACGCGGCAGGCAAAGCCAGCGCGTTTGCCGCAAAACTTCTACCCAGTCGATTTTAATCAACCGCGCAGACGCAGGGAGATTCGTCTTTTCGAGCAAGCGCCGCGATGGACACGCGTCCGCGCTTCCCGCTACGAAAGTGTGCATGAATCAGACCGTTCTAGTCATCGGATCTTCGGGAAAAATCGGGCGCGCCGTGGTCACGGAGTTGCAGCGTCGCGGGCACG
>JAYSTZ010000183.1:0-1860 GCA_043719365.1 Verrucomicrobiaceae bacterium
ACTGTTTTGGCTCGGCCTGTGCGATGGCGCGCCCGACCTGCAAGCGTGGCTGGAAGCGCGCTGCGACTACACCACATTGGACTTCTACCACGTGAGCGAATATGTGAGCCAAAGCGCCCCTGCATTTGCCCAAACCCCCGAGCAACAAACCGCGTGGCTGGAAGAAACCCTCCACGACCTCAAACACCACAAAACCGGCGCGAAAAAACTACTGGGTGAACTCACCCGCAAACACGAAGAACTCAAAACCCGGGAGCCCGCCAGCGCGCACCGGAGCGCAGTGGAGGCCGCCGCGCGCTACGTGAGCAACAACCTTGAACGGATGGACTACGCAGGCAACCGGACGATGAGCATGCCGATTGGCAGTGGAGTCATCGAGGCGGCATGCAAACACGTCGTCAAACAACGCGTGGGCTGCAGCGGGATGCGCTGGAAACGCAAAGCCCTGCAAGCCGTCTTGACGCTGCGCTCGCTCTACCAAAGCACCGGGCGGTGGGAGCAATTTTGGAGCAAAGTCCAAATCCTCGGCTGGTAGCCCCCAGACCTTCGGTTTATGACCTTCACCCGCCCTTTCATCGAAATTTATACATCACCCTGCGGTCACACCCATGCATGCATTTTGACAGCATACTGCAAATCCGCAAGTTGAACAGATTAGTCTTGCGCGACTCCTTACCTGATAGAATCGTCGCTCCGTGCCTGCGCGGAGCGTGTCATAGATCGTCATCAGAGTATCGACGGACTGTGGCGTTGGTCTCTGTTGGTCTTGCTCACTGTGAGCCGCCAATGAGAGAGCAGAGTACGAAGCAAGAAATAACCGCGCTCAGCTCTGCGCCTGTTTCCCCGGCTGGCTCCGGCCCATCGGCGGAGTCGCGAGCGGAGAACGGACGCCCATTCCGCCTTCCGGTACTTCGCCGAGCTCGTCGCGAAAACGATCCATATCAGCCAGCCATCGGTTCGTTTGAGCGAGGTGCTCAAAAGTCGAGTCGATGCGGTCGCTGATATTTCCTGTGCTCCGCGCGGCCACGACGTCGGCGCGCGTGAGTTTGATTTGCTCATCCAGACGGTCGAGTTCCGCGCTGGCGAGCTCGAGGTTCGACTGCGCTTCCTCGATTCGTTCCGCCCGCTGGCGCAGCACCGCGAGCCTGCTCTTGCGGCTTTCCAACAGCCGCTCTTTCGCGTTCAGCGCAGGTGCGTTTGCCGTTTTGAGCTCGCCGACTTCATGCTCCAGTGCGGTCAGTTCGTCGGTGGCTTCACGGAGCAGAAGCGGCACGCTGTCGCGACGTTCGCCTTCGAGAAAAACCTCCAGCGACTGCTCGATGGTCAGCAGCCTCAGATACGTCCACTGCATTTCCTCGACCCGTCGAGCCCGCGGATCCTGCCCCACGGCGACTTGCTGGCATGTTTTGACAAAAGCAGCGTGTCGCTGCGTCCGGCTGCCGGCGAGTTGCGAAAGCATGGCGTCGCGCTGAACCGCAAATTCCCCGAGCTCCGCCTGCCGCTCGGCTTCCACTTTGCCCGCTTCCTTTCGTTCGCGCCAGCGCGCGAAAAGCGGCATGTCGGGGAGATACACCCAGCCGAGCACGTAGGTCACGAGACCCCCGATTGCCGCGAGCGGCACGGCCGTCGCGAGACAGCCAAGCGCCACCAAGCCGAGTGTGGCGTGGTGCGGACTTGAAAGGAATGCTTTGCGCGGACTGTCAGACATCGGTGAATACATCCAGCCTCCACCACGCCAGCGGCACGGACGCAAGCTGGAAAACGATTGAAGCGTGTAAAACTGAGTGTGGCAGGGTGCTTCGCAGTTACTTGGTCCTCGCGATAAACGCCTCGATTTCCGCTTTCGGGACACTGCCGGTA
>JAYSTZ010000184.1:0-4252 GCA_043719365.1 Verrucomicrobiaceae bacterium
CACGAAATGCTCCTCGCGCGGAAATATGTGGAGAACGTCTATTACCACGAGTTGACGCGGGAACTCCGGCGCTGGGGTTATGAAATCGACAACCACGCGCGCGGAGATTTTGAGATTCGCGGGGTCGCTCGCCGACTCTGCGAAATGTTTTCCAAACGGCACGCGGAGATTGATGAAAGAACTCGCGATCTGCTGGCGCGCGAACCGGAAAAGGCCACTGGGAATGTCGATGACATTCGCGCGAACATCGCTCGCGACGAACGCTCCCGAAAAATCAAGAACGTGGGAATGGAGCAGCTTCGCGCGCTTTGGGCCGGGCAGATGTCAGACGGGGCGCGGAATGAACTCGCCGCACTGATTGCCGCCGCGAAGCCCGAACACTCCAGGCAGCGTGTGGGAATCGCCAAGGCAGCGGTGACGTGGGCGCAGGATCATCTATTTGATCGCAAGTCCGTCGCGCATGAGCACGAAGTCTGGCGTCACGCATTGGAGCACGCTCGCGGGGAAAATCTCGACCTCGCCGAAGTCCACGCGGCGACAGCCAGTGCCGGATATATTCGTGATGCGGATAATCCGCGCCAAGTGACCACTCGCGACGTTTTGCAGCGAGAGTGGAGTATCGTGGAGATGGCGAAGGGCGGCATCAAAAGTCACGATGCGCTGAGTGCCGATTACACGCCCGCTAATCCTTTGCTCGACCAGGATCAACGTCAGGCGGTGGCGCGGATTCTCGGCTCGCATGATTTCGTTACGCTGTTTCGCGGCGGCGCCGGCACCGGAAAAAGCTTCACGTTGCGCGAGGTCGAATCCAGTTTGCGACATGCGGGAAGGAAGGTCCGCGTCATCGCACCGCAGCGTCAGCAGGTGATGGATTTGATCCGCGACGGTTTTGAAGGCGCGCAAACCGTGAGCGAGTTTCTGACGCGGCAAACGATGGAGTCCGGTTCGGTTGTCATCGTCGATGAGGCCGGACAGCTCGGCGCGAAACAGATGCTTCAATTTTTCGATTTTGTGAAAGCGAACGGCGGTCGCGTCATCCTCTCCGGTGACACCCGGCAGCATGGTGCAGTCGAAGCGTCCGACGCGCTGCGCGCGATTGAAATGTATTCCGGCCTCGCTGCTGCCGAGCTGACGGAAATCCGTCGGCAAGATCCCGCGAAAGCGCGGACGCCGGTGGAGCGGCAATTCATCGAGCAGTATAAGAAGGCTGTCGAAGAAGCGGCGAGGGGAGACATCGCGGCATCGTTTGATCGCCTTGAGCGAAGCGGAGCAGTCGTCGAGTGCGGCCTTGGTGAGCAGCAAGAGCGATTGACTGCCCACTATCTGGAACTCACGCGGCAAGGCCAATCCACGGTCGTTGTCGCGCAAACTTGGTCGGAGATTCATAAAGTGAACGACGCGGTTCGGCAGGTGCTGAAATCGGAAAATCTGATTGCGTCGGCGGAGCAGGCGGTGGTCGCACTGGAACGAATCGACCTCACGGACGCGCAGAAGCGCGACCAACGATTTTATGATGCAAGCTCCGTGCTCGTGATGAACCGGGATGTGGCGGGCTTTCGACGCGGCGAAACGGCCCGGTTTCTCGGGGTCGGCAAAAATGGAGTGATTGTCGAAACCGATCACAAAGTCGGCTGCATCGCAGCGAAGCACTTGGATCGCGTGACGGTTTGCCGAAAGCGGGAACTGACGCTCGCCGCTGGCGACCGACTGCAACTCAAGGCAAATGCCGCCGCCACCGATGACCGACGCCTGGCGAACGGCGAACTCGTCACCGTGCGCGCCATCCGCGCCAATGGCGAAATCACGCTCGATGACGGCCGTATTCTGCCGAGCGACTATCGGCTGTTCGGGCGTGGCTACGCGGTTACGTCGTATGCCTCGCAAGGCAAGACTGTGGACTACGTGCTGTTCTCGGATTCGATGGTGAAGGCGGCGACTGACGCGAAGCAGTGGTATGTCTCCATTTCGCGCGGGCGAAAGGGCGTCCGCATTTTCACGAGCGACAAACATCAGCTTCGCGAAAACGTCGCGCGCTCCGGCAATCGCGCGCTGGCGCTCGATCTGGCGGGCCTCGGACGGCTGCCGCGTCAGGCCTTACGGCAACGCCGCTTTCGCGGTCTGACACGGCTGCGTCAATTCGCCGCCGCACTCCGGTCGCGGGCGGCGGCGTGGATCGCGTCGCGACGACTGACGCCCGCGCGGCAAAAGATCGGGACGAATGATTAAAACCACGCAAAGCGAAGCCCGCCCGGCTGCATTAGCCGAAGGCGAACAAAAGCAGCTCATCTGCTGGAACAAGGACGCGCAGGCGCAGTGTCTCCGCTTGGAACTAAGCGATGACCTCTCTTTCATTTTTCCTTACACCCATCTGACATTCGCCAGCATGGAACGCGAGAATGGTCGCGATGTTCTCACCGCTTCCTTCACCACCCACGATCTCCGCATCGTCGGCAAGAATCTCCGCGAACTCGGCATCGCTCTGCAAAGACTCGCGGTGGACTGGATCAAACCTGCACCGGCACGTTACGCGGTGCTCGCTGCGAGCGACGCGGTTTTCGTCGAAACGATCCAGGTCAGCGAAGCTTCCAGCGAAGCAGGAGCGGACGACGCCTCATGAGCGGAAATCGGTCTTTGACTCGCGCGATCGGCATAGCACCCATGCTGCCCCATCGCTCGGGCTTCATGGCAGCCGTGCCGCCGTCCTCAACGCCACACTTTTCGCCACGCTTGGTATTCCGAAGGTCGCAGCCGGTAACGGGCGATGTTCCCTTCGTGGATGCTCATGATCTCGGTCTCGGCGACCTCGGCAAAACGCGCGCGGTCTTCCTGCGGAATGTTTTCGACGGCCTGCTGGCGAAAGAACGCGCCCGCGGCCCTTTTATCCATGAGTCCGCGGATGGCCGCGCTGATCGCCTCCGCCAATTGAGTGCGGTAGCGCAGGCGAAATGGGTCGGGCTCTCCGAGAGATTGGCGCACGGCCGAATATCGCGCGCAGGATCGTTCGTAAGCCCACACGAAAACGTCGCGCAGCAGTTCGACGCGGTTCAACTCATACACGCCCAGAATGCCGTCGATGTAATCGCGGCCCGGCACGTCCACGAAAGAGAGCGGGCACAGATTTCGCCGGATGAGCGGGATATTGGCGGCGAGCCGGGAGACCCGTTTATTGACATCCTCGAAGGGCTGCAAGTAGGGCAGATGCACCATCGCAAAGAATGCCTGTTCAAAAGCGTCCTCGATGGCCTCAGCGGTATCGAGCACCTGCTGGAAACACTCTTCGATCACCTGCGGGCCTTCCAGTGGGTGAAAGACGGTGCCGGTGATGCCCACGGCCCGAGCCCGCAACCGCCCGCAGGCTTGTGGATCGGCGAGCAGGTTGTCTGACAGCAGCGCGTGCAGATTGCAAATCGTGTAACGATTGAAGCCGATCTCGGCAGGCTGGTCCGCCAGCAGTTCGATGGCGGCCTTGTGATTCAGGATCATTTGCGCCTCACGGGCATCCTTGCCTTCGGCGCTCTCGCCCAATTCCAAAAGCCGCTCCGTTTCCAAAAGCGAATAGGTGTTGCCCTCCAGGCGGCTGGAATTCCACGACAAGTCGATCAGCAGGCGATTGAAAACCTGCCGGATGTAGGTTCCAGCGGGCAATTCTGCTCCTGGCACCTGGCCCAACTCCGTCAGACGCGCCCGGATTTCAGCCGGGAGGTAAAAGGTCTGGTTGGGCCGGTAGGCTTCGAGAAAAGCGCGGTTGTAGCCCACGGGGCTGCGTCTTTGGATCGGTGCAGCAATGGAGCGGCGGATGGCGGCTCCTTCGGCGGAAACGGGAATGGCAGAATCGCCTGGCGGTGGAAGATCTGGTGGCTCAGTAGCAGGCAGGCGATAACGGGTCGCCCGGCCTCTTCCTTCTGCGCTCAGCCTTTTCTGCTTGACCAAAAACGCGAGGCGCCGCTGCAAAGTGCGCCGGGGTGGGGAGTGCGCGAGGGCACTTTCGATTTCCTCAATCGCCGCGCCGTTGGGAAAACGGTCCACGATCCCAATGAGAGCTGCGAATTCTGCGTTGGGAATTTCCTTTGGCATATTGGTGGTGCGAACATGGCGCGACTTGGGTTATCGCGCCATATAAAGTGTTTTTATGGCGCGAATGCCTTTTCGCGCCACATTAGATGGCGCGCAATTCGCCTTTCATTTCCGGTAGTCAAAATACTCCGACACCTGCTCGAATGGCAATTTGAGCACCTTGAAGCAGTAGAGGGCG
>JAYSTZ010000185.1:0-4251 GCA_043719365.1 Verrucomicrobiaceae bacterium
CCCGGTCATCCGGCGAGCAAAGGTGCGACGGATACTTGGGCGCAGAGTTCGATTCTGGATCTTTACGACCCGGATCGGGCGCGGTTTTTTAAGCTGAAGGGTGAGAAGAAAACGGCGGCTGATTTTGAAAAGGCTCTGGATGAAATGATCGCCGGGGCGGGGGATGGTGCGGGCTTGGCGTTTCTTTTGGAGGGAAATCCGTCTCCGACGCGTGAGCGGTTGCGCGGCGAGATCGAGAGGAAGTTTCCGAAGGCGCTTTGGGCGGTTTACGAGCCGCTTGGCGATGATGCAGCGGTCGAGGCGGCAAAGGCGGCTTTTGGCGAAGGTGTGAGGGCCGTGGCGCAGATCGAGAAGGCGGACATCATTCTTTCGCTCGATGCGGATTTCCTCGGCTCCGACGGTGGTGTGACGCAGCAGCGCGCGTTTGCGTCTCGGCGGAAGGTGGACGGCGGGAACGTGATGAGCCGTCTCTATACGGTCGAGAATCATTACACGATCACGGGCGGCGCGGCGGATCATCGTCTGCGCGTTCCTGCGAGTGAAGTCGGTGCGGTGGCGCTGGAATTGGCCGCGGCGATTTCCGCGATCAGCAAGGATGAATCGCTCAGCAAGCTGGCGGGAGCGGTGGCGAAAACGGCTGCTAAATCGCGTGAGGAGTGGATCAAAATTACGGCGGAAGATCTCGTGGTAAACCGGGGCAAAAGTCTGGTGCTAGCGGGTTCCCGACAACCTGCGGGCGTGCAAGCTCTGGTGCTCGCGATCAATGCGGCGCTCGGAAATCTCGGCACGACTTTGGTCGGTGCGAAAACGACGGCGAAACCGACGGCAGGGATTGCGGATGTGGTGCGTGGGATCAACGACAAGTCGCTGACTTCGATCATCATCGTCGGCGGAAATCCGGCTTACAACGCGCCAGTCGATTTCGATTTTG
The DNA here is from genome assembly GCA_043719365.1 of Verrucomicrobiaceae bacterium. Classification (GTDB taxonomy): domain Bacteria; phylum Verrucomicrobiota; class Verrucomicrobiia; order Chthoniobacterales; family Chthoniobacteraceae; genus SXWH01. Next base: position 932 of record JAYSTZ010000185.1, read on the forward strand.
CGGCAAAGCTCAAGACCGTGCCGAATGTCGTGCGCGTCGGATTTTACGAAGACGAAACGAGCGATTTTGTGACGTGGCATGCGCCGCTTTCCCACTATCTTGAATCGTGGGGTGACGGCTTTGCGGCAGATGATAGTTACGTTTCCGTGCAGCCGATGATTCTCCCGCTTTACGGCGGATGGTCTGAGCTGGATGTGCTCGGAAAATTTGCCGGTCTGAAAAAGACGGATGGGTTGGGGTTGGTTCAGGAGACATTCCAAGAGGTCGTTAAGCCGAACGACTTCACTGCGGGGTGGGCGAAGTTTTTGCACGACGGTTTTGTGGCTGGCGAAACGCCAAAGCCGATTGCGCTCACCCTCAGCTCCGAGGCCGTTGGCAAGTTGGTTGCGGAAAAACTTCCGATTGCGGCGCTCGACGGAGATTCGTACGAAGTCGTGCTCGTCGGGGATTCGAAAGTGGACGACGGACGCTACGCGAACAACGGCTGGCTTCAGGAGTTGCCCGATCCGATCACGAAACTTACTTGGGACAACGCTGCGCTGATCAGCCCGGCTACCGCGAAAAAACTCGGCATCGACACTTCGGTTGGCTTTTTCAAGGACCACTTCCACTACGCTCGAATCGAAATTTCCGTTGGCGAGCGAAAGCTTGATCTGCCAGCGCTGGTAATTCCGGGTCATGCGGAAAACTCGATCACTATTCCGCTCGGCTACGGACGCACCAAGGCGGGACGCGTCGGGACGGTTGGCAAGACGAGCGAGGGATTCGTCACGGATTCGGATGAGATGACGAGCGGCGGTTTCAATGGCTACGCGCTTCGCACTTCTGCAGCTCCGTATTTCATGACGGGCGCGAAAGTCAAACTGACGGGCAAGACTTACAAGCTCGGCGTCACGCAAGAGCACGGCTCGCTCGAAGGTCGCGGACCGGACATCACGCGCGAGGCGACGCTCGAAGAATTCAAGGCCGAGCCGAAGTTTGCAAAGACGATGGGAATGGATGGCCATATCCCGCGCGACGCCTCGCTCTACCAGCATCCTCCGCTCAACGACATCCATCAGTGGGCGATGGCGATCGACCTGAATACCTGCATCGGCTGCTCGGCCTGCATGGTTGCCTGTCAGGCGGAAAACAACGTGCCGATCGTTGGCAAACGTCAGGTCATCGAAGGCCGTGAAATGCACTGGTTGCGGATGGATCGCTACTTTGCGTCCACAGACGAAAATGACGCTGATCCGGAACTCGTCTCGCAGCCGATGATGTGTCAGCACTGCGAAAACGCGCCGTGCGAAACCGTTTGTCCGGTCAACGCCACGGTCCACAGCGAGGATGGATTGAACGTCATGGCCTACAACCGCTGCATCGGCACGCGGTATTGCGCGAACAACTGTCCGTTCAAAGTTCGCCGCTTCAATTTCTTCGACTACAACGAGCGCAAGATCGCGAAACTCCGCGATTGGAATCTGACTAGCGAGCGCGGCATGGAGGATTCGCTCAAGCTTTCCAAGAATCCAAACGTCACCGTGCGCATGCGCGGCGTTATGGAGAAATGCACGTTCTGCGTGCAGCGCATCCAAGAAGCGAAGATCGCAGCGAAAGTGGCGATCCGCGATCAGGGTCCGGCTCGGATTCCGGCGGATATGTTTACGTCTGCCTGTGCGCAGGTCTGCCCGACAGGAGCTATCGTTTTTGGCGACAAAAAGAACCCGGAAAGTGCCGTCTCCAAGCTGCTCGAAAACGAGCGCGGCTATCGCCTCTTTGAATACTTGAGCCTCAGTGCGCGCGTCACGTATCTCGCGCGCATCCGCAATCCGAACCCGAAAATGCCGGGCGCGGAAAAGAGCGGCAAAGCCATCAAAGGCTCGGAATATTTCCATCCTCACCACGCCGAACCGACACATGAAGCCGCACCCGGTGCCAGCAACGGAGGGCACGCATAATGTCTGAATCCGTCGTCACACTTACGACCGCCAAGGAAATGGAGCGCATCCCGCTCGTCGATAACGCGCGCAGTTTTGCGTGGGTCACGGAAAAAGTTTCCGCGATCCCCGAGGAACGCACGCGCCTTTGGTGGTGGCTCGTCTTCATCCCGTGCTCTATCCTCGCGCTCATTGGGCTGTTTTGTATCGGCTATCAGATTTCCAATGGCGTCGGCGTCTGGGGGGAAAACCATCCGAATGGCTGGGCGTGGGACATCACGAATTTCGTTTTCTGGATCGGCATCGGTCACGCGGGAACTCTGATTTCCGCGATCCTTTTTCTGACGCGCCAAAAGTGGCGCACGTCGATCAATCGCGCGGCGGAAGCGATGACGATCTTTGCGGTTATTTGCGCCGGTATTTTCCCCGGCATTCACGTTGGTCGCGTCTGGATGGCTTGGTTCCTCGCGCCGATCCCGAATGCGAACGGCATCTGGCCGAACTTCCGTTCACCGCTGCTTTGGGACGTGTTCGCCGTCTCGACGTATTTCACGGTTTCCGCGCTCTTCTGGTACACCGGCCTCGTGCCCGATCTCGCCACGCTGCGCGATCGTGCGAAATCCCGCGTCTCGCGTTTTATCTACGGCATCTTCGCCCTCGGCTGGCGCGGATCGAACCGCAACTGGCGGCATTACGAAATGGCCTACCTGCTGCTCGCGGGTCTCTCCACGCCGCTCGTGCTTTCGGTTCACTCGGTCGTGTCGTTCGACTTCGCCACATCCATCCTCCCCGGTTGGCACACGACGATCTTCCCACCATATTTCGTTGCGGGTGCGATCTTCGGCGGCTTCGCGATGGTGCTCACCATTTTGCTCCCTGCGCGTCTGCTTTATCCACAGCTCAGCGATCTCATCACCCGGCAACATGTGGACAAGATGGCCAAGATCATCCTGCTCACCGGTTCGATCGTCGGTTACGCGTATTTGATGGAGCTGTTCATCGCCTACTACGGTGCGAACAAATACGAACTCTTCACTTTCCTCCGCGCCCGCGCGGGCATCGACAACTCCGGCTGGTACTCGTGGGCCTACTACTGCATGATGAGCTGCAACGTGCTCGCGCCGCAGATTTTCTGGTCGAAGAAAATGCGCGCCAATTACTGGGTCGTCTTCGGCGTCTGTATGCTGGTCAACGCGGGCATGTGGTTTGAGCGATTCGTCATCATCGTTACTTCGCTGGCGCAGGATTTCCTACCGTCTTCGTGGGGTCACTACACGCCGAGCTGGGTGGAGATTTGGACCTTCATCGGCACGTTCGGCATTTTCCTGTCGCTCTTCCTGCTCTTCATGAAATTCCTACCGATGGTCGCCATGTCGGAAGTGAAGCTCGTCATCCCCGGTG
>JAYSTZ010000186.1:0-1856 GCA_043719365.1 Verrucomicrobiaceae bacterium
GTTTGGTCCATCGTGTACATCAGGAACCCCATGATCACGACGATCAGGGCCGAGGACACCATGACCTCAATGAGAGTGAAGGCGGAGTTTTTTCGGGTGAGAGTTTTCATAGGTTGCGGTCCATTTTTGCTACAACGACAGGCATGATTTTCACGGGAGAGCCTTTCTTGATCGAGTCGATCGCGAATGGTTCCGAACCAGCCGTGCTATTGGTGGAATCAAAAATCTTCGTCACTACGGGAGTGTAGCGGCCGAAAAGAATGTGCGCCCTCTTGCTCACCGTTTTCTGGTCGTAGTCGTCACTGCTTCCGGGAGTCGGCTGGCCGCTGAAGACGAACTTCGCCTGATAAACACGGTCCTTTTCATACTTGCTGGCAGAAGCGCTGGCACCTCCGCCCGATCCCGACGAGGAGCTCTCGAGATAGCCGCCATCGGCGTCGAAGTAATACACCAATTCTTTGGTGTCATCGAGCTTCAGGTATTCCGTCGAATTGAGAGTCGCCGTCATTGCGGTAAGAATACGCGCTTCATTCGTCGTGTCCGTCGCCGCCCTGGACTGCCGGAGGCCGACGGGAAGCATGGCGATCATGACGGTGAAAGCGATCGCTACGATGGCGAGGGCAAGCGAGACCTCGACCAAACTGAAGGCTTTTGTGGATTGTTGACCGGGTGAGTTCATTTTGTGAATGGTGTTTCTCGGGAGCTGGTTTGTTTAGTAACTACAAAGTGAATACAGGACGCATACGGCCCCGTCAACGGATTTTTGGCATATTTCGGGCGGAAACGGCCATTTAACGGAGAATTTACCGGGCGTCGAGAAACACATCCATCTGCTGGCCCACATACACCTCGGCCCCTTTCGGGCGGTCGAACTGATAAATAACCTGCAACACGCGGGTATCCACGCGCTCGCTGCTCTCTCCGGTGAGTGAGCGTTTGGGCACGATGAACGGCTCGACTCGCACAAATCGTAGCGCGATTTCCACATCGCGACGGCCCTTGATATAGGCACGGGCGGGCATGTCCTTACTGAATCGCGAGGCGTTGTCTTCATCGATATCCGCGCGGATTTGGAATTCGTCGCGGCCAATCAGCATCGCCGGGTCTTTTGCGGCGGGCGACGCGTATTCACCGGGACGGATGTTGACTTGTAGGACGCGTCCGTCCCGTTGGGCGCGCACGGTGAGAAGATCGACCTGCACTTTCATGCGCGTGAGTTGCGCTTCCGCGGTGGCGATCTTCGCCTTGGCACTGGCGAGTTGCGCCCCAGCGCCCCGGGTGGCGAACTGCGTGCGCTGCCGCTCATCCTCGCTAGCGGCTGTCTTCATGCGCTCAATGCGCTCCAGCCGGTCGCGTCGATCCGCGAGGGCGATTTCGGCTTCCGCGACGATGGACTGCGACCCGACGATTTCCGCAGCTTGCGCGGCGACGAGCGCTTCAGTCTCGCGGGTGTCCTGTTTAATCAGCACGTCGCCTTTTTTCACCATCTGCCCGACTGCGACCGGCACCTCCATGACCAGCCCCGGAAGCGCGGGAGCAATGCGCACGTTTTCATCCACGCTCTCGACGAGCCCGCGGGCACCGATGCTTTTTGCCGTGGGCGCCCGCGGCGGTTCCGCCGAAAGCGTGGCGACTGGTGCCGGTTTGCGCAGCTCCAGGACGAGCCGGAGTGCATTGGTGGCACCGGCGATGGCGAGGAGCAAAAGGATCCAGAAAAAAAGGCGCTTCATATCAATGTTGAACGTTGTATTCGCCCGCAGCGTGGACGCCTTTTACCAGCCCGTCCTCCATTTCTACAATGCGGTCCGCGAAAGAAAAAATACGGCTGTCGTGCGTGACGACGATGACGCAGCGGT
>JAYSTZ010000187.1:0-4241 GCA_043719365.1 Verrucomicrobiaceae bacterium
TACTTTGCCGCGCCGACGGTTCCATCGAGCCCGTGCTCCGGCGCAAAGAGCGCGACGAGTTGCACGCCCGGTGCCTTTTTCAAAACGAGACGCGTCTTCGTCCCGGCAGCGTTCACTCCGGTCTGGTTGGTGATGAGCCCGATCCTCTTCCCGCGCACAGCATCGAAGCCGCGCCCGGCGAGGACATCGATTCCCGGTTGCACGGACGCGTGCGCGACGAAGGCGAGAGCAAAGACAAGAGCGAGAATGCGAAACATGGTTCGCACAGTATTATCCCGCGGTCGTGTTTTTGGAAAGCACGCAGGGGCGATTAGATAAGCGCTTTTGAGATGGTCTCTGCGAGCGAGCGAAGCGGAAATGGCTTTGTGAGCAGGTCACGAAATCCTAATCGCGAGCATTGCTCGAAATCGAGGTCGCCGGTGTGGCCGCTCGTGAGGACAATCCGTGCGTGCGGGCTGGTTTCGAGCATCCGTCTGGCGAGGTCGAGTCCGCTCATTCCGGGCATGCTGAGATCGGTGACCACGAGCGCGATTTCGGCCTGCCGTTGCTGGAATACCGTGAGGGCTTGAGCCGGGTGGGTGCAGCCGAGGGTGACGTAGCCGAGGTTTTTTAGCATCGCTTCCGCGAGCGCGAGCACGGAGGATTCGTCATCGACAAAAAGGATCGTCTGGCCCTTGCCTCGCGGCATTGGCGGAGCGGAAACAGGCGACGCCTGCACCGGTGCCGGCGCGACCGCGGGGAGGTAGATGCTGAATGTCGTTCCGATGCCCTGGCGGCTTTCGACAGCGATGGCACCTTCGTGTGCCTGGACGATGCCGTGGACGACTGCGAGGCCGAGCCCGGTGCCTTCACCGGGAGCTTTCGTGGTGAAGAATGGTTCGAACAATCGCTCCAGCGTGCCGGCGTCCATACCGCATCCACTATCGCTGACGGTGATTTTCACATGACGCCCGGCGCGGAGTTCGGGAAGCTGTCGGACGATGTGCGCGCCGACATCGCAAGTCTCGAGAGTGATATCCAGCCGTCCGCCGCGCTCTTTCATCGCGTGCGCGCCGTTGGTGCCGAGGTTGATGAGGATTTGGTGGATTTGCGAAGGGTCGGCGAGGACGGGTTCGTTCGTCGGCGGGATGTGGACGGAAATACCGACGGACGTGGGGATCGTGGCGCGAAGGAGCTGTGAAGCCTCGCGAACGATGCCGTCCAGTACGACGATTTTTTTCTCGGTGGGACTCTGTCTGCTGAAGGCGAGAATCTGCTGGACCAAGTCCTTCGCCCGCTTGCTTGCGGTGAGTACCTGCTCGATGTTGCCCATCGCGGGGCTGTCGGTCAGATGGAGCGCAGCCATTTCCGCATGGCCGAGAATTGCAGTAAGGATGTTGTTGAAGTCGTGAGCGATACCGCCTGCAAGCCGTCCCATCGCTTCCATTTTTTGCGCATGGCGAAGCTTGGTTTCGAGCTTTGCGCGTTCTTCCTCGGATTTGCGGCGCTCGCGGCGGACTCCGGCCTCGCCGAGTTCGCGGGCGATGGCGAGATTGAGCCGCTGCAGATTGTCTTTCAGGACGAAATCGCTGGCACCCGCGCGGATGCTTTCCACGGCGATCTCTTCATCGTTCGTGCCGGATATGATGATGAACGGATTCTCGTAGCCGGAGCGGCGGACGTAATCGAGAGCCGCCCTGCCGGAGTAACCGGGCACATGGTAGTCGGCCAAGATGACGTCCCACGAATGGTCGCGAACCATGCGGACGAAGTCGTGCTCGGCATGAACCTGGCGGATTTCGAGAGCCCAGCCCGATGTGTTGAGCTCGCGCTCGATGAGGCGGAAATCATTCGAATTATCTTCAAGATAAAGAACGCGGAGTTTGGATGTCATGTAAGACGGAATGAGGACCATGGATCGGCGTTGCAGCAGGTCGCTCAGCGGATGGTAATCGTATCCGGACTAATCTGCGGATGCGGGCAGCGGTCCACCTTGTGGTGTCCGGGAGTGTCAGGATTGAATTTCACCCGCAGCGCGGGAAGGTGGTCGGCCATATTCTGGATTGTTGGTGCAAGTTCGGTGCCCTTGAGAAGGAAAAGAGCGGCCTTGGCGGCGGGCCTGAAGGGGCGGGGTAGGAACCCGTTCTCGCACCGTCGCTTCCGCGACGAAATTGCAAAGTTTTCTACATGCGTTCGGGCACTTCGATGCCAAGAAGCCCGAGGCCGTGTTTGAGCGTGCGTGCGGTGGCCTCCGAGAGGGCGAGACGCGAGCTGCGGGCGGGTTCGGACGCCTTGATTACCGGGCACGCCTCATAGAAGGAATGGTAGGCGTTGGCGAGCTCGAACAGATAATTGCAGAGGATATTCGGCCGGTGATCGTCGAGGATGCCGGGAAGCGTCTCGCCGAATTGGGCGAGCTTTTTTACGAGCGCAAATTCGGCGGGCTCGGTGAGTTGTACTTCTGCGGGTAGCTCGGTGATTCCTTGCTCCGCCGCGCGCCGGAAGATGGAGCGAATGCGGACGTAGGCATTCTGCAAGTAGGGCGCGGTATTGCCCTGGAAGCTCAGCAATTTATCCCAGCTAAAGACGTAGTCGCCCTGTCGATTTGGCAGCAGGTCCGCGTATTTCACCGCGCCGAGTCCGATGATGCGGGCGATTCCCCGGCACTCGGGATCGGGCAGTTCGGGGTTCTTCTCGCGCACGACTTTGTAGGCCCGCTCTTCGGCTTCGTCGAGGAGGTCGGCGAGCTTCACGGTGTCGCCGCTCCGGGTTTTAAAGGGCTTGCCGTCTTCGCCGAGGATGCTGCCAAACCAGCAGTGCGAGAGCTTCACGGTGCTATCCGTGTGCAACCGCCGCCAGATGGTGAAGAACTGCCGGAAGTGGAGCTGTTGCCGGCCATCGGTGACATAGATGATTTCGTCGGGCGCAAATTCGCGGACGCGGTAGGCAATGGTCGCGAGGTCGGTGGTGGTGTAATTTGAAGCACCGTCCGCCTTTTGCACGAGGGCAGGTGAGGCCTTCCAGCCGTTTTCGTCCTTGATGAGAAAAGGGTCTTCTTTCTCCGGCTGGCTTCCGTCGCTGAAGACGCAAATGGCTCCATCACTCTTTTGCGCGATTCCTGTTTTCAGAAGTTCGGCGACGGTTTCTTTCAGCCACGGGTTGTAAAAAGATTCGCCCCGCGTGCAGTCAAAATGGATGTCGAGCCGCGAGTAGATCGTGTCGAACTGGACTTGCGAAAGGCGAATCATTTCCTTCCAAATGGCGAGGTTTTCGGCGTCGCCAGATTGAAGTTTCACCAGCTCGGAACGCGCAGCGTCCATGGCTGTCGGGTCTGTTTTGCACTGCTCGTTTTGCAGCTTATAGACGCGCTCCAGCTCGCCGATGGGGTCGCGCTCCAAGGCCGCTTTATCGATGATTGTTTTCCACGCAAGGCAGAGCATTCCGAACTGTGTGCCCCAGTCGCCGATGTGGTTATCAGCGACGACGGTATGCCCGAGAAACCGCGCGATCCGTGCGAGCGCGTCGCCGAGGAAGGTGGACCGGATGTGGCCGACGTGCATCGGTTTCGCGACGTTTGGAGACGAAAAATCAATGACCAACCGGCGTGGCGTGATGCTCGGAACGCCGAGGCGTGGGTCTTTCAACAGCGCGGCAAAATGCGCCGCAAGCGTGGCGGGCTTGAGGCGGAAATTGATGAATCCCGCGCCCGCGATTTCCGGAGCTTCGCAGATGTCGGCCACGTCGAGCCGCGCGATGATTTCCTGAGCGATCGCCCTCGGGTTCCCCTTGCGGGACTTGGCGAGCTGCATGGCGATGTTCCCCTGGTAGTCCCCAAAGCGGGCGTCTTGCGTGGCTTGCACGGTCACGGGGATGCCGCCCGTTTCGCCGACTGCGGCGCGGAGCTTCGACTCGAGGATGGTTTGGATGGTTTCCATTGAACCGCGCACCGTGCCACGGGATGGGCAATCGTGGCAATCATTGCGCGGTGTTTTCAGCGTGAGAGTTCTCCACGATTAACAAACCGTTACGCGCTGTCCTTTGACCTGCCGCGGGAACCGTTGTCCTAGGTAAAGACGAAATCCTCATGCACATCGCGCTCCTTACCAAAGACAAAGTTCTCGCAAACGACCTTAGAACCGCCCTTCGTGGCTGCGGCTTCGGAACCACCGTAATCGAACATGAAGCCGACGTTCAGACCGTGGTGCGCGGGCAGGATGTTTTGATTCTGGACATGATGGCGACCGGGGAATCCACGGAAGCAA
>JAYSTZ010000188.1:0-10557 GCA_043719365.1 Verrucomicrobiaceae bacterium
GCCTCGAGTGCGGACGGCGGCGCATCGGCGGCAATCGCGTGGAGCGCCAGCGCCAGGAAAATGCTAGAAACGGATTTGAGTAGCCTCATAGCTCTCAGGGAGTCCACCGCCGACGAACTGCGGCGCAGGCTGGCTGCCCGGACGCGAGGGCACCGCGATGCGCTGAAGCGGCGGCGGAATTGTTCGCGCCTGAGGTATTTGCTCCTGAGGATTCAAGGTCAAAGCCGGCTGATACGCGACCGTGGCATGCTGGACATCCGGCAGAGGCGCCGCAGCCGCGACCGGTTCGGGTTTGTGCTTGGGCATGGCCATTTGAATTGTGGCGATGCCGGTGATCAGGATGCCTGCCATTGAGGCTGCGTATGGCCAGTCCACTCGGAGCGATTCAGCAAATGTCTTCACCCGCTCCAAAGCGAGTCGCCATGCGGGACGGCGCAGCATTTCCGCACGCTGGCGTTTCTGGATGCTTGCAAGCAGGTCGTCGAAATATCCCGGCGGCGGCTGTTCGTAGCGCTTGATGCGGAGCAGGGCTTGGAGCTGTTTCTCGTTGAGTTGCTGGTCGGCCATAGGTTTTAGGATTTCGGGTGTGGCGCGAATTCTCCGAGCCACGCTTGTAATTGTTTGTGGGCGTAAAATAGCCGCGAGCGGACGGTGCCCTCGCTGATTTTTAGAATCTCGCCGATTTCGGAATGGGCCATTCCCTGAATGTCAAACATCGTGACGACGGCGCGGTGGTCGGGGCTGAGCTTCATCATCGCCTCGTTGATTTTCTTTTGCATCTCGCCGAGGTCCGCATCCCGCACGGGCGTGCTTTGGGCCGTGAGTTCCGCAAATTCCTTGTCGTTGGAGATTCCGTTATCCACGTCATCGAGGCTCATCGTCCATCGGCGGCTGCGCTTTTGGGTGAAATTGATCGCGGTATTCGATGCCACGCTGTGAAGCCAAGTGGAGAACTGCGATTTCCCCCGAAACCCCGAAATGTTGCGGTAAACTTTGATCCACACGTCCTGCAACATGTCGTTCGCGTCGTCGTGATTCGACGTCATGTGATACATCTGCGAGTACATGCGCGGGCTGTGTTTTACGACGAGGGCGTCGAACGCGGATGCCTCGCCGGCTTGGGCCCGAGCGACCAGCGCATCATCCTCCCGGCGGCTTGCCTCCCTTTCTGCCACAACAGGGTCAACCTCACTGGCTTCCATGCCGGTGGTAAATGCGGGCGCGGTGGTCGAAAAGAGATGCTTCAAATCCGGGAGCAGGCTTGTGCTTGTGGCGAGTGAGGCTGCCATTCTCAGGAAAAAACAGAGTTTGGCGATGCTGAAAATGGCGCGGTCCGTGAGGTCATGGTTTCTAAGACACTCGATGCCGCAGTTCGTTCAAACAAAACTCATCAACTTCGAGATATGGAAATTATGATTAATCGCGGTCAATGGTACGGTGAATGCTCGCTCCGACAGCGTCTTACTCAGGATTTTTACTATGATTAAACCGCTTTCTTCATCTGTTGTTGCGCTCATCGCACTGTCGCTCACATCATTTGGTGCCAACATTCCGCTCCAGCAGGCGGCCGTAAATCGAATCATCAACGATGTGAAGCTCGTGGGGCCCAAATGCGGAACGGTAACCGCCAAGCTTCAGGATGTTGTGAAAGACGACGTCGGCGTGAAGACCGGCGTTCGTTCCCGGTGTGAATTGATTTTTCAGGACAACACGCTGACGCGCCTCGGTGCTGAGACGTATTTCAGCTTCAAGCCCGGGACGCGTGAAATGACTTTGGGAGAGGGCACGATGTTGCTTCAAGTCCCCAAGGATCAAGGCGGTGCGACCATCCGCACGGCTTCGATCACCGCTTCCATCACGGGCACGACCGTGATGCTGGAACATTTGAAGGGTAAGAGCCTAAAGTTGCTGGTGCTCGAAGGAAGCATGCGCGTGGGCACGGGCCGCTTCGGCGAGAATATTTCCCTCACTCCGGGAAAAATGATCATCATGAATCCGGCTGATAAGAAACTGCCGGACCCTGTGAACGTGGACCTGCGAAAGATCATCAAAACCTCAAGCTTGGTGAACCCGTCTGGATTCAAGAAGCCGGGCGATAAGCCGGGGGCCAACGCACGGATGAACGACGCCACATTGCCAAGTATGGCCCTCATTGAACAGGCCATGAAGGTCCAGGAAATGATGACGCAAGATGGGACTATGATTGAGACGAATCTCGCAATCTTGGGAAAAGGCACTTCGGTCGTGGCTGCGGATGAGAAAATGATGGCGCAGATTAACTCCGTGGAGATGTCGGCGGAGAGTGCATCTTCGTCTGGAACAACAAGTATTGCTCCGAAAGATGACCGGAAAACTACTGTCGTACCGCCACAAGAGAATTCCGGGAACAGCGGATCTTCCGGCACCCTTGTAGTGACGGACAATGGCGACCGCAACACCGCCGGAAGCGGCACTGGCACTGGAAGCGGCACCGGCACTGGAAGCGGCACCGGCACTGGAAGCGGCACCGGCACTGGAAGCGGCACCGGCACTGGAAGCGGCACTGGCACTGGAAGCGGCACCGGCACTGGAAGCGGCACCGGCACTGGAAGCGGCACTGGCACTGGAAGCGGCACTGGCACTGGAAGCGGCACTGGAGGCGGCACTGGCACTGGCACTGGGCCCGCTACCCTGCTCCCAATCACTTCGCCGAATCCTTACGTGATTTCCGGTGGGACGGCGATTGATGTCGCGGCGGCTTCCATTACGACATCCGGCGTTACGAACTCAGGATTGGTTTATAAGGGCGCGACCGCGGATGGTCCGGCATCGACTTTTTTGTTCACAAACTCTGCGCCACTCGACGCCACCACGTCTCTTGACACGCGGTTTGGCATCAATGGTCTGTCCGGATTCCCGAGCAACGGAATTGCGGCATTCAGCTTTGCAAATCTTGAAATCGCCGGCGGCCCGTCGTTGGACATCACTGGCGGGGTCAACGACCTGGCGCTCGTGGGCCAGAGTGGTATTTCCGCAGGTGGAAACTGGAACCTCAATGACCTACATTCGCTGTTTCTCGGAACGAACAACGGCACAATTTTGCTCAACAATACGCTGAATCTCACTGCAACGGCAGGCTCGGGATTCAAGTTCCTCGAGGTTTACGCCCGCGGCGCGGACGCCACAATCGGAGCCACGATCAATACTCCCTCGGCAGACATGCACGTCGCATCCAGCAATAATGTCGTTCTCAACACCGCGTCGGCCATCACCGTCAAAGACGCGAAAATTCACGCGGACAACAGCATTCAAATCCTCGGGAGCCTCACGGCGGCGAATGTCATAGCCAAGGCGGGTTCCGCGGTTTCTCTGAGCGGTGTTGTCAGCGGGAACAGCGTTGACCTCAACGCGCGAACCGTGAGTCTTGGTGGACGGATCACTGCGACAGATCTTTCCGCATACGGGAGCGATTCGATCTCGCTTGTTCGCACCGGCACCGCCATTCGGGCATCGAATATCGATTTCACGTCCGCTGGCACGGTGACCCTTCCTGCTTACGATGCTAAAGCGGGGTTCACATCGGGCATCGACTTCTCGACCGTCGCAAATTTCAACGTGACTGCCGATTCACTGGTGCTCGGAGGCTCGGTAAAGCTTCCCGATACCGTGGACGCGAATCTGAGCATCGGGAGCGGCGGAATAAACGCCCCAAGCTTCTCGCTCACGGGGTTCAAAAACATTAACGTGATGGGAGGGAACCTCTCCATCGACGACTTGCACGCGACAGGAACAGTCACGGTTTCCGGAAACGTCTCGGGCCGGGAAATCGGAGCGAGGAACATGATTGTTGGCGGGGCCATCAACGTTACGGGCAAGCTGGAAAGCTTCAAGGAGGATGACCACGATGTTCTCCACTCCTACACAGCATCGTCGATTAGCGCGCTTGGGAACAACAATAAGGGTCCGCTGCTCGGAATCGTTTATGACGGAAAGGCGGGAACCGCCACGAAAGCTCCTCAAAAAGGTGCGCCGTTGGAGCTCCATGCGAATTCGATCACGTTCGATACCGGCGGGTCCGCAATCAACGGAGCCACTCTCAGCGGCGGAAGCGCGAGCCTTTCAAACATTTTCGAAGGCGGGGATGCCGGATCCCTCAACGTCGGTTCCGACCTGAATCCCATCCCCGGACAAATCAACGTGAATGCGCCAATCGCCGCAACAACCGGTGCGAACGGCAAGCAGGTCGCGACCGGTGGTTTGGGCGGCAATGTGAAGCTCATCTCGGTCGACACGATCAAGGTCAACGCCGCAATCAAAGTCAGCGACAGCGTTGCAGGAAAAGCCAGCAAGACCGGCGGCAACATCCTCCTAGACAGCCGCAAGACCTCGGGCACTGCCATCGAAATCGGCAGCAGCGCCCAGCTCAATTCGCTCCTCGCAAACGCGGCACCCGGGCCTGGAGGAAAGATCGAGTTCAAGTCCGCAGGCGGCCAAATTCTCGCAAATGGCGGGACCATCCGTGCGGACCGCGGAACGGTGGATATTCAGAACACCGGCGCGGGTGGGGCCATCGCCCTCAACAACGTTCAGATCGCCGGAAATGTCGTGAAGGTCGGTGCTCTCGGCAACGACGGCAGCCTCATCATTGGGGGCGGCACACTTAAAGCGGACTCGCTTCTTCACCTTTACGCAGCAGGTGCGAACGGCAGCATCCTTTTCAATAACAACACAACGCTCGACGGCAGCGGGGCCAAGATCATCGCGGCGAACAGCGTCACCATCGCCAACGGAAAAGCTGTCACCGTGGGGGGCATCCTTCCAGCGGGCGTATTTGCAAATCAGGCAAACTTCACCGGTTCCGGCGGTAACGGCTCGACGAGCGGCAAGTTCACCGGAGCAGGCGCGATTAGACTGCCAATCGGGAACACTCCTAGCTATTAATTGGCGAGTATGTCTGCCAGCCAAGTTGAAATCCGAGACCTTGATCTCATCCGAAACAACCGCCTTTTCACGGGGATCCCGTCGGATTTGCTGTCTGACTTGGGCTCCGACATGGACCTGGTGCAGTTCGACCCGGAAGATGCGATCTTCAACGAAGGCGAGCCCGGCGATTGTCTTTTCCTCGTCTGTGAAGGCAGCGTGAGAATCTCGAAGCTGGGGCGCGGCGGGCAGCAGGAGACGCTCGGCTTCATTCAGCCCGGCAATTTCTTCGGCGAGATGGCGCTCATCGATGGCCAGCCGCGGAGTGCCAAAGCGACCGCCGCAGAGCGCACCATTCTTGGCCGGGTGGATCACGCCGCGTTCGAGCGGATCCTCGCGTTGGCACCTGGAAGCATGCACATGAACTTCCTGCGCTCCGTCGTCGAGCGCCTGCGAAGCGTCAATAGCCACTTCATTTCCGAGCTCATGCGCAATGAGCGCATCAGCACCGTGGGCACGATGGCCAACTCCATCATCCACGACCTCAAAAATCCGATCACCGTCATCCGCTCTTGCAGCGAGCTGCTCTCCACGCGGTTCGACGATCCCGCCATCACGGAGTTCTCCCGGCTGATGAACAAGTCCATCGATGGCATGATGGATATGATTCAGGAACTGCTCGATTTCGCGCGGGGCCAGAGCAGCGTTCAGCTCGAGAAACACAGGGCTCTCGCAGTGATGGAAGAGCTAGACTCCGCCCTGCCTCGCCTCCTGCCGGACGGTATCCACCTGATTAAAGAAACCGCATGCACGGCAGATGTGAACATGGATCTTGGGCGTTTCTCACGAGTCCTTTTAAACCTTGTCAAAAACGCCATCGAAGCCATGCCGAAAGGCGGAATTCTATGGCTTGGCGTGCGAAAAGAAGGAGACAGGATCATCTACAAAGTCGGTGACACCGGATGCGGCATTCCGGCGGAAATGCAGCCGAGAATTTTCGAGCCATTCATCACTCATGGTAAATCGAAAGGCACCGGACTTGGCCTCGCGATTGTGAAAAGCGTCGTCGAATCCCACGGCGGCACCATCTCCCTGCACAGTAAGTCCGGCATCGGCACGACTTTCGAAATCTCGCTGCCAATCGCGAGCTAAAACGGCCGTCTAACCCGCGATCTTTCGATACGCCTCGCCCTCGTTAAGGGTGGGGTTTTCCGGGCGGCCTTTGTGGCGGTAGGTGAGCTTCAGGTTTTCCACGCCGAGCAGATGAAGGATCGTCGCGTGAATGTCGTGAACGTGCAGCCGATCTTCCACAGCGCGCAGGCCCAGTTCATCGGTGCTGCCGATGGCTTGTCCGCCTTTCACGCCGCCGCCGGCCATCCACATGGTGAAGCCCGTCGGGTTGTGGTCGCGTCCGTCGCCCTTCTCGCTCATCGGGGTGCGGCCGAATTCGCCGCCCCACACGACGAGCGTGTCGTCGAGCATCCCGCGCTGTTTGAGATCGCGCAAAAGTCCTGCGATGGGTTTGTCGGTTTCGCGGAAGAGCTTGCCGTGGTTCTCTTCGATCTTCGCGTGTGCGTCCCACTTGCTGCCTGCGCCGCTGTAGAGCTGGACGAAGCGCACGCCGCGCTCCACAAGCCGTCGCGCAAGGAGGCACATTCCGCCGAACTTCGACGTCTCTTTTTCGTCCATGCCGTACATCTGCCGCGTCGCCTCGGTCTCGCGCGAAATGTCAACGGCGTCGGGCGCTTCGGCCTGCATCCGGAATGCGAGCTCGTAGCTGGCGATGCGTGCCTCCAGTTCGCTGTTACTCCGGGTCGCGGCGTGACGGGTATTGAGCTCGGTGAGGAATTCAAGCTTCCCGCGCTGCTGCTCGGGCGCGATGCCGTCGGGCGTATTGAGAAACTGGATGGGTTCCGCTCCGCTCTCGATGCGCGTGCCTTGATACAGCGCCGGCATGAACCCGCTGCCCCAGTTTCGCGGGCCGTTGATGACGGAGGCGGGATTATCCTGCATCACGACGAAGGCCGGGAGGTTCGCGTTCTCCGTGCCGAGCCCGTAAGTGACCCACGAGCCGAGCGAAGGGCGACCTGCGAGGATGCTGCCGGTGTTCATCTGGCAGACGCCGGTCGAGTGGTTGATGCCGTCCGCGACACACGAGCGAATCACAGCCAAATCGTCTGCGCACTCGGCGAGATGCGGCAGCCAGTCGGAAATCCAAAGACCGCTTTTCCCATGCTGCTTCCACTGCCGCTTTGAAGCAAGCAACGGCGATTTGAACTCGCCCATCGCCGTGATCACTTTGCCGAAACTATCGGGAATTCGCTGCCCCGAGAGCTCGTTCAGCTTTGGCTTTGGGTCGAACGAATCGATGTGCGACGGCCCGCCTTCCATAAACAAAAAGATGACCGATTTAGCCCGCGCGGGAAACTGCGGATTCTTCGCGGCGAGCGAGCTTGCAAAGCCGGTGCCCTGCAATAAGTGCGACAACGCAAGTGCGCCAAAACCAGCCCCTGCTTTCGCAAGGAAGTCGCGACGCGTTGTGAGGATCTCGTGATGCGGGACGGAAGCCATAGTGGATTAGTCGCGGTCGGGCTCTCGATGCGCAGTGATGCCAAAGACAATGTCGGGCTCTCCAGGGCCGCCGGACTGAGGTTCGAGTCCGAGTTCGCGGTAGGCCGCCTCCAATGCTTTCGGGTCGCCGCGCAACTCGGGATATACCGCGAGCAGACGTTGTTTCACCCAGCGCTTCGCCATGCTGCTCTCGACGGGGTGAACAAGCGGTGCCATGCCGAGAGCACGCTTAAACGCGTTCAGCAGGCTCATCGTGCGAACTCCTCCTCCGGCGTCTCGGTCTTCTCCACGGTAAGCCCTTTCAACACGGAAATGCGGCGTCCTTTTTCGACAGGGAATGACGGAATACCCACAATCTTCACCCATTCCATTTCTTTAAACTGCGGCATTTTATCCACTTCCACAAGCGTGGCAACTGGCTGCGCATCTGCGGCGCAGCAGCTCATAAACATGCGGACGGCTTTGAAGCGATTGCCTGCTGCGTTGTTCGAAGTGTCGGGAAGAAACTGGCCGATGAGGACGATTTTCTTGCCCTCGAAGTCAGCTTGCAACGTCTTGTCCTGCGCTGCGTAAAGCAGGTCGAGCACTTCCGCTACGATGTAGCCTTCTGGCGTACGGGTGAGAAAATCGGTCGGCTTTTCCTCCAGTTTCTCAGGCTGTCCGTCCGCACGTTCCATGGTGCCGGGATTACCGTCTTTGCCCGGCATCGAAAGGTCCGGCATACTCGGCTTGAACTTCTGTACTCCGCTCAACTGTTCGACGGATGTCGCAGTTCCACGGTTTTCGACGAACGTCGAACTGAAGCCCGATTGCGGCGTGTAGCGCGCCGCGACGCCGATGGGGACGAGCAGGACGAGGAACGTGAGCATTTTCCCCGATGCAAGCCGACTCAGCCCATGACCGCACTCCGCAGTCGAGCAGCACGAGGCGTCCCCTTTGAACGCCACGAACATCACCGCCATAATCGCGAGCACGATCGCCGAGATGAATGCGTAGGTCTGGAACTGCGGAGTCAGCATGTTCTTCATGCGGTCCGAGAAGTGAAAGTAAAACAGCACAGCGCTCCAAGTGAAGAGCGTGACGGACGGCAGCCAGCGGTTGAAGAGAGCTTGCATGGTTTTCTTATACAGTGAGGAAGGACGGGGTGCAACTGGTCGTTCCCACTGGCACGCCGGGCCGTGGGATGGCATCGACCGCGCCCCAAAGGATGCAAATAATCGCGATGATGATGAACAGCGCCAGCGCCAGCACGACGACGAACTTACGTTTAAAAACCAGCCCGTAGAGCCAGAAGAGTTTCAGATCAAACACCGGCCCAAAGAGCAAAAACGCGAGCTTTGCCGACGGCGAAAACTGGGTGAACTGCGAGGCCGCCACAAACGCATCCGTCGTGCTGCACAGAGCGAGCAACGCGGCCACGCCCATCAGCGTGAGGATCGACAGAACCGGCGACTGCGCCAGCGGGGCGAGCACATCGCGGTTCACGCCCACGGAGAACACGCTCGTGATCGCGACACCGATGATGAAGTAAAACGCGACATCCAGAAAATCCGCAGTGGCGGATTGCACGGAGAGCATCAGCTTCCGAAAGCGAGACGCCTCGGCGGCCATCGTCGCGAAGTCTCCCTCTTGCGAACCCGCGATGCTGAGGCCCGTACGCCGCTTCGATTCGCCGAAGACGCCTGCTTGCGCGATTCGACTTTGCGGCAGATTGTGAATCACCAGCGCCACGGCGACCGCGATCAAATAGCCAAATCCGAGCCGACTGATCACCATCACTTCCGGCTGCTGATTCGTAAATGCAACCCAAGTGCTGTAGCCGACAATCGGGCTCACAATCGGAGCCGCAAGCATGTAGGCCGTCGCCACGGAGAGCGGCAGTCCCTTTTTCAAAAAACGGCGGATGACAATCACACTTCCGCATTCGCACATCGGGAAAATCAGTCCCAAAAGTCCCGCGACGAAAATCGCGGCAGCGGGGCTCTTCGGGAGCAGGCGGCTGATGCGCTCCGAAGACACATGCACATCCACGAAACCCGAAATCAACGAGCCCAGCAAAAGGAACGGGATGCCTTCAAAAAGGACGGACAGAAAGGACTTCGAGAAGTCGCCGAAATCGAGATTAAACCAAGGCATGAATACGTGGATGGAGACCGTGACGCAGAAGCCGACTTAGCGCCATTCGATTATTTCGGCGCGCTTCCGACGCTTTCGCGCGCGATGAACCGTGTCGGAAATATCCGCGTGACCGGTGCCGGATCATATTCCTTTGCCTCGATGCGGGCGAAGAGCTGCTCCGCCGCGAACTTCGCCATCTCGATAATCGGTTGCGCAATCGTGCTTAGCGAGACGGGGGAAAATACACCAAGCGGAATATCGTCCGCACCCACCACGCTTAAATCCCGCGGCGCATTCAAACCCGCATCCGCCGCCGCCCGGAGCACTCCGATTGCAGACAGGTCGTTAATCGCGACAATCGCAGTCGGACGATTCGGTCCCCGCAAAAGCGCGGACGCAGCATCGCGAGCACTATCCACCGTCGGCGCACAGTCGAGTATCGAGAATTCCACATCTGCGAGCAGACGCCGGAAAAGCTCGGCCCGCCCGCCTGCGTGCTGCCCGGCGGCCAGCGCAGAGATGAATGCAAACCTGCGATGCCCCAGCCGGAGCAACGCCTCAATCGCCGCGGACAGCCCGCCCTCAAAATCCGCAAGCCCCGAATCCACCGGCAGTGCGCCCACTCCCGTCGTGCTCAAAACCACAAACGGCGTCTCCTGCCGCGAGAGGAGGCCGAGATACTCGCGATGCGCCTCCGGATCGCTGAGAAATGCGGCGACTCCATCCACCTGCCGGTTCTCCAGTTCATCCAGAATGCGACGCTCCCGGCGCAGATCGTTCCGCCAGGTCTCAATGATCACATCATATCCGCGCTCCTCCGCGACATCCTCCAGCGCATCCGCAAAGGCCGTGTAGTAGGGATTGTGGAGGTCCGCGATGACCAGCGCGATCGTGTTGAAGCGGCCCATTCTCAACGATTGCGCCGCACGATTGGGCTTATAGCCGAGCTCCGCAGCGGCGCGAAAAACA
>JAYSTZ010000189.1:0-4240 GCA_043719365.1 Verrucomicrobiaceae bacterium
GTCATCGACCCCGCGATTGCTGTGCTCCAACCGGGTGCCAATGTGCTGGCGATCCAGACCCACAATGTGACCATCGGCGACTCGGACATCGCCATAAAAGCGGACCTCCGGCTGGGCGCATCGGGCGGCGCGATGCTCGTAGTGAACAACGCCTCGACGTGGAAGCACTTCATCGGGACGCAGGAGCCCGTCGTGGATCTGGACGGCGCGATCGAAGACAACCCCGATGCTCCGGAGTCGGTGAATGACTGGGTGGAACTTTACAACAATGGCGCGTCCGCAGTTTCGCTGAATGGCTGGGCGCTCACGGACGACAACGGCACGCCGCAAAAGTGGCTCTTTCCAAATGTAAGCATCCCGGCGGGCGGTTACGTCGTGGTGATTCTCGACGGGCAGGACATCAAAACGCCCGGCGTGAACGGCTACTTGCACGCGGACTTCAAGCTCGACTCGGACGGCGAGTATCTCGGATTGCGCGACCCGGCCGGAACGCTCGTGCAGCAGTTCAATCCGCTGCCAAAAGGCTCGCCCCATCATAGCTTCGGGCGAAACGGCGCGGGAAGTTACGTGTATTTCGACACCGCGACGCCGGGTGCCGCCAATGGGGGAGCAGAGCTCTCAGCAATAGCTACAGCACCCTCGGTGAATATCGCGGGCGGCTTCTTCAGCGCCACGCAAACGGTGACGCTATCGACGACTACGCCAGGCGCGACGATTCGCTACACCGATACTGCAAGCGGAAGCGAAGGAGCCGTCCCTTCTGAGACGACGGGGACCGTGTATTCCGGCGGGATCATTGTGAGTTCCTCCCGCTCGATTCGCGCAGTAGCTTTTGCGCCGGGAATGCTGCCGTCACCGGTGATGACGCACACGTATCTCATAAACGAACTCGCGCCGCGCCCAAACATCCCGGCGGTGACGCTCGTCGGCGAACAAGCGCGATCGCTTTACCGCCCTTACGGAGTAATGGCGATTCAGAATAACGTCGCGGGAGCGGCAGGAAACTACCCCGGGCTCCCAGCTACACCGACGACTCCCGCTGGATGGTCCTCACTGAGCGACAACCAGCAATACAACAATGCAAACTTCCGCGGAATCTGGGGAGAGCGTCCGGTGACGTGGCAGTATCTTGCGGCGAATGGCTCATCGCTTTTCAATTTGGACATCGGCCTGCGCATGGCGGGAAGTCCGTTCACGAGGCCCCGCTACATTTTAACGGGACCCAATGGCGCAACGCCGAACACGACGGCGTGGAGCACCACGAACGCTTTGGAAAAGCCGTCGATGAACTTTTATATGCGCGATGATCTCGGCGGCGACCCGCTCAATTTTCCCATCATCCCGAACTCACCCGTGACCAAGCACAGCGACTTCCGATTCCGAGGCGGGCACAATGACATGAACCCGTTCATTCTCGATGAACTCGCGCGCCGGCTTTTTGTCGATACGGGCAACAAAGGCAGCCTCGGAGTGAACACGACGCTCTACATCAACGCTCAGTACAAGGGCATCTTCAACCTCGTGCAACACGTCCGTCAGGAGTGGATGCAGGAGGCATTTAATAGCGACCTCAAATGGGATGTGCTGCAAGTCGGTGTGCCTTCGGACGGCGACGGAATTGCGTTTCAGGAAATGTTCACATTTCTCCGCAACAACCCGCTGAGCACGCTTGCGAACTATCAGGCGATGCAAGCGCGGCTCGATATGGCGGAGTTTATCGACTACCTGCTCATCAATATTTACGGTGCAGGCGGAGACTGGCCGCATAACAACTGGATCAGCGCCCGCGAGCGCTCGAATACTGGAAAATGGCGCTTTTTCGTGTGGGATGCGGAAGGCGGATACGGCAGCTTCGGACTCACAGTGACGAGCAACAATTTCGTCTCGTCACCCCAAAACAACGGTGCGGCCGGAACACAAAGCAGTCTCATTTCGACCGCGCCGCAGACGGAATCGACCACCATCGCAGCCCGCGTGCTCTACACGCTGTTGCGCGACAGCCCTGAGTTCAAGCTGCTCTTCGCCGATCGGATTCAAAAACACTTCTTCAACGGAGGCGCGCTGACCGACTCCGCAATCCTCGCCAAACACACTGCGTTGATGAACGAATGCTCGCCGTTCATCGCGGGGTTTAACACCACCCGTGTTCCGAATTGGGTGAACGGAATCGGCGACTCCACTCGATACACTGTCGCTCGCGACGCAAACGGCGGAATCACTTCCACGACCAATGCTCCCGGACGCCGCCGGGTATTACTCGACGGATTCACCAACGACACCGCCTACCTGTATATGCCGGCGGGCGTGAACAACGGATACTTCAAAGCGGAAGGACTTTGGCCCGCCACGCTCGCGCCGACTTTCAGCCAGCACGGCGGTGCAATCACGGTTCCGTTCAGCCTCACCGTCGCCAATCCGAATGCAGGCGGCGGCGCCATTTACTACACGACCGACGGGCTCGACCCACGGCTGCCCGGCGGCTCCGCGAGCGGAACGCTCTACACGGGGCCGATTTGGCTGAACACCACAACCGTCGTAAAAGCCCGCGTCTTCAGCCCCGGCGGCGAATGGAGTCCGTTGATTGAAGCGACATTTTCCACAACAGCGGTCGCGCCGATTCTCATCACGGAAATCATGTATAATCCGCCGGACTTCACGCCGTCCGGCGGAGTCCTCACCCCAGGCAGCGAGTTTGAGTTCCTCGAAATCAAAAACGTGTCCGCGCAGCCGGTGCCGCTATTCGGCATGAGGTTCCGCGATGGCATCGACTTCACGTTTCCGGCAGGCGTGATTCTCCCCGCGAACAGCCACGCGGTTATTGCGAGAAACGCCGCGCAGTTTGCCCTGAAGTATCCGGGCATCCCAGTCCTCGGCCAATATGGCCCAAGCACTGCGCTCTCGAACGGCGGCGATACGCTGACGATCGAAGATGCCGCGAAGAATGTAGTCTTTTCCGTCACCTACGACGACGTCCTTCCATGGCCAGTCGCAGCCGACGGCGGCGGGCGCTCGCTTGTGCCGGTTCTCCCAAACAGCAACACCGCGCCAAACCTGCCCGGCTCGTGGCGTGCGAGCACCGCTACCAACGGCTCACCGCTCGCAGATGACGCGCCGAATGGAATCGTCCCGGTCTTGATCAACGAAGTCTTGGCGAACAGCGCAGTGCCGCAGCTCGACACGATCGAGATTTACAACCCCAGCGCGACAGAGACGGCTGACCTCAGCAACTGGTGGATCAGTGACTCGCTCGCGAATCCTCAAAAACATCGCATCCCCGCCGGAACGACGATTGCGCCGGGCGGCTACGTGGTTTTCGACGAGAGCCAGTTCAACACCGGCCCAAGCGCATTTGCGTTGAGCGCGAACGGCGATGAAGTGCTGCTCTCCTCGGCAAACTCCGCTGGCGACCTCACCGGATACAGCGTCTATGCGGAATTTGGCGCATCCGACACCGGAGTCTCGATGGCTCGCCACGCAAATTCCGAGTCCCCTGCCCGCACCTTTTTCGTGCAACAAAAAAGCCAGACCCTCGGCGCTGCCAATAGCGGGCCGCTGGTCGGTCCGGTCATCCTCTCCGAGCTTCACTATCAGCCAAGCGGCACGGCGTCCGAGTTTATCGAAATTCGCAATACCGGCACTACACCGGTTCCTCTATACGACCCCGCAAACCCCGCGAATACATGGCGCATTTACGGTGTGAACTTCAACTTCCCGCCCGGCACCGTGATCGAGCCGCGCGAATTCATCATCGTTTCCGCAGTGGCTCCGGCAACATTTCGCACGGCGTATTCGGTTGCAGATCCGATCCGCATTTTCGGCCCCTACGCGCCTGCTGAACTCGCCGACACGGGAGAACGAATCGCGCTCCAAAAACCGGGATCCCCGTATGTGAACGGCACCGGTCAAACGATTGTGCCCTACATCGATTTGGATTTCGTTACTTACGCAAAAACCAACGCCTGGCCGACATCGCCCGGCGGCGGCGGCCCAAGCTTGGAACGGGGAAGAGTGAACGCGTTTGGAGATGATCGCACGAGTTGGAAAGCGTCATCGTCATCCCAAGGAAACGCGGGACGGATCAGTCCGATCAGCTTCTCAAACTGGCAGAGCCAATGGTTCACCGGCGCGGAGAGCGCAATCAGCGGAATCACAGCGGATCCAGACGGAGACGGCATGGTGAACGGAATGGAATACGCGCTGGCTCGGAATCCGCGCTCTCCCGACTCCTCGGGTATTTTCT